>JBBRNU010000312.1:0-5924 GCA_038230115.1 Chthonomonadales bacterium
AATTTCACCTGGTGGATCAACCAGAAGGATGCCGAAGGGCGCAACGTGTTTCAGGGCGGATTTCTGGGCATGGACAACGTCGGCCTGTTCGACCGCAGCGCGATGGTTCCCGCCGGGGGCCGACTCGACCAATCCGATGGCACAAGTTGGATGGCGACCTATTGCCTTAATATGCTGGCGATGGCGCTGGAATTGGCGGGCAAGGATCGGTCGTATGAAGACGTGGCGACCAAATTCCTGGAACACTTCTTCTACATCGCCCACGCCATGAACGATACTTACAACGCGCGCGGCGAGCGCGGCGTAGACCTGTGGGACGATCAGGACGGCTTTTACTACGATGTTCTGCATCTGCCCGACGACTCGACGATGTTTTTGCGCGTCCGTTCGATGGTGGGGCTGATTCCGCTTTTCGCGGTCGAGACGATGGACAGCGACATGCTCGATCACTTGCCCGATTTCAACCGCCGTCTCCAATGGTTTCTGACCAATCGGCCCGACCTGTGCGCGAACATCGCTTCGGTCACAAAAATGGGACAGAACGACCGCCGCCTGTTCTCGATTGTCAACGCCGCGCGCCTCCGCAGCATTCTGACCCGAATGCTGGACGAAACCGAGTTCCTTTCGCCGCACGGCATACGCTCCGTCTCGCGCTTTCACAAAGACTATCCTTCCCGCCTGACGCTGGACAACAAAAGCTACCACGTGGATTACGAACCCGCCGAGTCCACGACCGAACTTTTCGGCGGCAATTCCAACTGGCGCGGCCCGGTCTGGTTTCCGATGAATTATCTGCTCATCGAGTCGCTGCAGCGCTTCGATTACTATTACGGCGAAGACTTCAAGATCGAGTGTCCGACCGGTTCCGGCCACATGATGACCTTGTGGGAGGTCGCGACCGAACTGTCGCAGCGGCTCATCAAGCTTTTTCTGCGCGACGAGAATGGAAAGCGCCCGATTTACGGCCCGTCCGAAACCTTCCAGACCGACCCGCATTGGCGCGACCTGCTGCTTTACCACGAATATTTTCACGGCGACAACGGAACGGGATTGGGGGCCAGTCATCAAACGGGATGGACGGGTTTGGTCGCCAAGCTCATCCAGCAGAGCGGCGAGGGCATGGGCGAGCGCTAGTCGTAGGCAGGGGCAGGGCAAGCCCTGCCCCTACGTGAACACTCTCTTGAGGCACTACTTTTCGGCAGGCGAGGTCAATCCAGGGGTTCAAGGAGAAAAAAGAACGCGGATTTGAGCCGATGAGAAATAAGGAGCCTAATGCCCCTCCATTCCTTTATTGGCCCAAATCCGCGTTCCGCGTTGAGGGGACGTTATTTGACGGTGGCGCGCAGGTTGTTGAGCCAGAGCGTGTTGTCTTGATCCGTCGCTCCGGTCAGACCGCTCGCGTCAATAAACAGGATTTGCGTCACCTTGTCCAAATCGAGTTTCGTGTTGTCGTCCTTCGAGTCGCTCGCCACGCTGAGATCGGCCAGCGCGAGGGTGAAATCCTTCTTTTCCGAATTGCCGGGCAGTTCGACAGAGGCATTGTACTTGCCGCCGTCCGACTCTTCCAGCTGCACGATGATCGTGGTCGCTTTGGCGGTCGCGGCGGTAAAGCGCAGCTGCGTCCTGCCCGCGAGTTCGCCGCCCTTCACCGCCCGCAGGATGCCCATGACGGTTCCGGGAGCCTGATGATAAGTGGTTTGCAGGCCCGCGCCCTCCAGCGGCTTGCCCGTGACGCGGCTTATCTGCGCCTCGCCGACGCCGAGCCACGAAACCTGCGGGCGTGCGAAGGTATCGAAACGATAATCGTCCTTGCTCGTCGCGGCGGGTTCGGAAAGTTTCGTCTCGCTGACCGTGAAATCGTCCACATACAGCGTCTGGTCGCCCGTCTGAACGTGGAACAGCTTGAGGAAATTGGCATCGTCGGACTGGACGAAAATCTGCCCGAAATCCACGATGCCGACGTTTTCGACCTTATCGAGATCGAGCTTGCCATCCGGGTCTTTGGGGTCGTCCTTGCCGACATTCAAAATGAAATCGGCAGGCGTGAGTTCGACGCGCTGCCATTTGTCTTTGGGAACCGTAAACGCCGCGCAGTAGCGCCCGCCGTCTTTTTCGCCCAGGGCGATCACGAGCGGCGCGCTGTGGTTCGCTTTGACCCAGAACGAGAGCGACTGCATTTTGCTCAGTTTGCTGTCGGCGATGGGCAGAATCAGCAGGTTCGTCTCGCCTTTTTTGATGCCGTAGTCGAACTTGAGCGCGGATTTGCCCGCCTTAACGTTGGCTGCCTCCGTCGTCAGCGTGACTTTGGCGGTGGTTCCCATCCCGACCCATCCGCCCGCTTCGTCCTCGAACGTCTGCTGCAGGATAGGCGCGGCGGGCGTTTGCGTCAACGCCCCGCCGACCGCCGCGATCAGCAATCCTGCCGCCATCCAGCCGGTCTGTGGTTTCATGTCGTCTCCTCCTCGATGCGTGTTTGATACGTCTGCGAAACAGCGTTGCTTCTGATAGCAAAAGTACGCCGCCTTTCCCGGCAGGTTTCAGGAAAATAAGGACGATAACGATTCGCCTCGACCTCGAAGCGAACGGGGATTTGTTTTCGCGCCGGTCTTTAACAAAAATTTAACCTCGTCAGACGTCATTTGGGGCGCACGCTCCGCCCCGGCGCGCGTATTGAAGGTTGCCAGAGGCCCGCAGGCATTTTTGTACGCGCTCCGGGCTGCAAGAGCGGGAACTGCTTTTCGTCCTCTGAATTCCCCGCTCTCCTGACGACCACGCAAATTGAAAGGACGCCCGTCATGAACATACGTTTTTCGCGTTTCTCCGCCTTCCTGTCCGCCGCCTTCGCGCTTCTCCCAACGGCTCCCGCGACGGCGCAAGAGGGCAAGCCCGATGCCAATCCCGCGCCGCCTCCCGGAGTCTCGTCTCAATTACAGGGACTGCTCGGCGGCGTCCTCAAGCCGTCGAAATCCACAGCCCCGCCCGCCTCCACGAAATTCGTTTCTACCGGCAGGCCGCTGTTTGTAGAGGAATTGCTGTCGAAGATGACACTGGAGGCGGACCCGAAAGAGCAGTTTCGTAAATACGCCGCCAGCGTCATGCAATTGGTGGAGACTGCTTACAAAGAGAACGGCTACGAAACGAACGACCTGGGCGTCGCGCTCGGCGGACTGCTGGATGTCTGCTACGAGATGGATCAGGGAACCTTCAAATTGGGGGCAGCCGACAAAGCGGAGGAAGCGGCGGACAAGAAGCGAACCAAAGCCGCCGTACGCCAGATGCAGCGCGCTCTGGGCGCCGCGCCCGCGTTCAAATCCGTTTCGGACAAAAGCAAGCAGCTGGCGTATGAAGCCTGCACGTTCACGATGGGGCATCTGGCGGTGAGCTGGCAGCAGGCGGGCAAGGACGAGGAGAAGCGGAAGGCGGTGCGGCAACTGGCCCGTCAGCAGCTCGCGGGACTGTTTCGCTTCGACCCCGACGGCATCACCCGCAACGCCGCAGGCGAGTTCGTTCCGAAGAAAAAAGCGGAGGCGGCAAACGAGACGCCGGGCAATGGCGCGGCTGTCGAGACACCGGGCAGCGACGCCGCGCCGCTGGAAGTCCGGCCCGACCCGCCCGCCGAAACGCAGCCCGAAACCGCGCCGCCCGCCGAATCGAGCGCAAATCAGCCCGCGCCAATAACTCCGCCGAGCGCGAATTCGCCCGCCTCCGGCGGCTGGAAAACCGCGCGTCTGGCGGGCGGCGTTCTCCTCATGACGCCGCAAAATCTGGCGAATGGCGAGACGTTCAACGTGGCGATCTTTCCGCTGCAATCCCTGTCCGGCAAGCCTATCGAGGCGTGGCTGACGGAAGCCGTCGCGAGCGACCCGTTCAAGCCCGGCAAACCCGCCGCCCCCGCCATCAAAGCGGCCAGCGCCAATATCGCCAGCGGGACGGTCGGTTACGCGCTTTCGGGCGGCGCGTCTCTCCTCGGCGTTTACACGGCCATCAGCATGGATCGCGAGACGGCCCGGTTGATTCGCGTTCTGACCCCGCCCGACGGCAAGGCGCTCACCCGCTATCAGGAGGACGTCAAGAAAATCACCAACGCGCTGATCCAGGCCGACAGGAAGGCCGCAGTCACGGCGGGGCGCGGCGTAGACGTCGAGAAAGTTCCCGATTCGCCGCCCGGTATGTCGCCCGGCGGCAAACTCCAGCCGGGCATCTATGCCGGAACGCAGTTGTATGGCGACGAGGCGAACGGTCGCTACCGCCTGTACCTGTACCCGAACGGCCAGTATCGGATGTTCAACGCCGAAGGCAAGCAGATCAACAGCGACGTTCGGCTGGGCTACGCCTATGACCATCGCACCGGCAAACTCGATCTGGAAAGCGGGATGCAGTTCGACATGAGGAACGACCGCTTCGACCCCAACGAAGATTTGTGCCTGTATGGGCAGGACGCCACAGGCAAGCCCTACGTTTATGCGCGCAGCAACCGGGGCTTCAAATACGCCACGACCACGCTGCGCTACGCCGGGCCGCTCGACAAACCTTCCCCGAAGGACGAGGAAGAAAAGAAGGCCTGGGCCGAGGCTGAAGCGAAACGTTATAAGTGGGTGGTTCCGCCGGGGCAGGGTTTGAAGCCTTCGGAGATCGCGGGCATCGTCCACAACCAGACGCTTAACCAATTCTACAACGGCTCTGGCCTGAGCGTCAGTTCCACTCACGATTTGTATCTGCTGCTGACGGACGGCACGGTTTACAACGGCCTGCCGGTCGCGCCGGACGAGCTGGACGTGGCGCGTTCGCGCCGTCAGGAGCCGGAAAAGTGGGGACGCTGGAAGCGCAGCGGCAGCGCCTTTGTCGCGGCGTGGCCGGACGCCCCCAACCAATTTAAGACGCTGAAGGGCGCGCTGACAAAGCCGGGGGCGAAGGGGACGAAACTGGTTGGGCGATTTGGAACCGGCGCGACATCCGGCTCCCTACTGGGCGGTTCGTACCGGCTCTGGGGCGTCACGTTTACGCCGGAGGGCCGCTTCCGCAAGGACAACCGGGGCGGCTATGGCAGCAGCCTGTCGGCGCAGAACAGCGGCATGGCCTCTATCAACTCGACCTACGATGACGAAGGCTCCGCGACTTCGGCGACGGGCGAAAATTTCGTCGTCGCCACCAGCAAAAAGAACAAGCCGGGCGCCGACCGTTCCGGCATTTATTCCGTGGACGGCTACACGCTGACGCTGCGCTACGACGACGGGCGGGTCACGCGGCTGCCGTTCTTTTTCGAGGACGCCAAGCGGGACGCGCTCTGGTTCGAGGGCGCGCTCCTCGCCGCCGACACCGACGCGCCCAAAAGCGGCTCCAGCGCTCGCTAAACTCACAGCGGCGTTACAGCGTGTTATTTCGTAGTTGTACGCGATTGGTTACGGATGCTCGTCTGCGCATTCTGAAAGGCTCGGCGACCGGGCAGAACGGGGTTTCAATCCCGTTCGACGCGCTAAGAATCAAAGACGCGGGGAGTTTTGCTTACCCTTCGCCGGGCGGGGGCTTGTGGAGACGGCAGCGGCGCATTCTGCGCGCCTGCGCCGGGGTGACCTGTTCGGTTTTGTAGGCCGGGCAGTATTCGTTCGCCAGACCGCCGGAGTCCACGCAGACATGGACGGTCACGCGCGCGGGCGCGGCGGAACGGGACGGCGGGCGGGCGACGGAAAGCGTGGTCGTGGGCGCGCTGGCGCGCAGGCGGGCGGCAGGCGGGGGCGACGCGGCGGTTTCCGGTCTCGACGGCGCGCTGCGGGCGGGCGGCGGGGGGGCATCTTCCGGCAGCAGCGCGTCCGGCGCGCTTTGGGCGGCAGGCGGGCGGACGTTGGGCGCGGTTTGCGGCGGGTTCGCCTCGTTGTTGGCGTTGGCAGGCGGCGCTTCGCTCACCGGCGCGTCCGGGTTCGCCGTAG
>JBBRNU010000313.1:0-5923 GCA_038230115.1 Chthonomonadales bacterium
AATGGCGACGACCTGGCGCAGCAGGGCGGGCAGGTCGGCCAGCGCCAGCATTGTGGCGGCGTCGGACAAGGCGCGCTCCGGGTCGGGATGCACTTCCAGAAACAGGGCGTCAATGCCGACCGCGACCGCCGCCCGCGTCAGGTGCGGGATGTATTCGCGCAGACCGCCCGATGACGTTCCCCCGGCCCCGCCGCCGGGACGCTGCACGCTGTGCGTGCCGTCGAAAACGACGGGATAGCCGAACGCGCGCAGCTGCGGCAGGCTCGTCATGTCTACAACGAGGGTATTGTAACCGAACGAAACGCCGCGCTCGGTCAGCAGCAGATTGCGGTTGCCCGCGCTTTCCACTTTCTCAACGGCGTTTTTCATGTCCCAGGGCGCGAGAAACTGCCCTTTTTTGATGTTGACCGCCCGGCCCGTTTCCGCCGCCGCCAGGAGCAAATCCGTTTGCCGGCTCAGAAAGGCCGGGATTTGCAGCACGTCACAGACTTCCCCGACCGGCTTGCACTGCCAGGTTTCATGCACGTCCGTCAGCACGGGGACGCCAAACTCGCGGCGGATCGTGTCGAGAACTTCCAGCCCCTTGTCCAGTCCCTGCCCGCGAAACGACGCGCCCGACGTCCGGTTGGCCTTGTCGAAACTGGCCTTGAAAACGTAATTCAGGCCCGCCTCGCGCGCGATGCGCTGCGCTTCGCCTGCCACCTGACGGCACAAATCCAGGCTTTCGATCACGCACGGCCCGGCAATCAGCAGCAGCGGCCCCTCCGCCGCCCCGACTGTAATCTTTCCAATTGTTACCATGTTGCGGCCATCGCAGTTCTCATCTCAACTTTCAACTACCATCGTCAAAATGGCGCGACGAGCGACGAAATTCATTTCGTCGCTTTCTAAGCGGCGCAGAAGTGAAACAGCGTCACCGTCGTCGGGCCGAGAATTGCCGGGCCGGGGTTAGCGTCGCGGCGAAATAGGGCGGGCGCGCTTCGGCCTGTTCCGCCGACCAATCGCCAACCGCCGCCTCGACCGCTTCCGGCTTGGGCTGGCAAAGCGCGTCGCGCGCGGCCTGCAAGACCATTTCCTCCGTAATCGCGTCCAGACACGCCCGCACCGTCGCGTCGTCCTGCGCGGGCTGGTTGGGAAACACGACGAGCGAGCGATGCCGGGGCGCGTCGTAGCCCCACCGCACCACTTTATTCGGCCCGAACAGCCCCACGCTCGCCACGCGCTGCGCCACTGCCGCGTGCAGCAAGCCCGTATCGTTGCCCAGCCATAGGTCGCATTGCCCGATCACGCTCAACGCGGCGCGCAGCGAAAGCGTTCCCGTCAGGTTCAGCGCCGGATGCCGCATGGTTCGGGCCATGCGCTCTGCGGCCGCCATTTCCCCTGCGCCGCCGATCAGGGCTGCCGTTCCGCCGGTTTCTTCGATCAGCGCGTCGGCCACCTGCGCGAACCGCTCCGCCCCCCACTCGCGAATGTTCGGGTCGTTGGCTCCCGGCTGAATGCCGATCAAGGGCCGTCCGGCCAGATTGCCTGCCCAGCCACTGTCGTCCAGCATCTTGCGCGCAGTCTGCCGCTCGGCGTCGGTAATCCACAAGTCCGGCAAAGCGTCCTGCGCGGGTAGGCCAATCGCGCGCAGCATGTCCAGATGCGAGTCTACCTCATTGCGGTCGAACGCATAGGGAATCGGAACCGTCAGGAAGGGGCGTCGAAACTCGTTGACGTAGCCAATCCGCACCGGGATGCGGACCAGGGCGCACATCGCGGCGCAGTGCAGCGAGCGGTTCAGCAAAAAGACGGCCTCGAATTCCCCGTCCTGAAGCGCGTCCAGCAGGTCGCGGCTGTGCTGCCAGCGCGAAACGCCCCGCATTTCCAGCGCCTTCAGGCGATCCACGCTGGGGCAGTTTTCGAGCGCTTCCACGACCGTAGGCGCGGTCAGGAGGGTGATTTCCGCGTGGGGCAAATGCGCCCGCAGTTGGTTCAGGAACGGCGTCGCGACGATGGTATCGCCCATGAAGCGAAACTTCGTCACCACGAGAACGCGCCGGGCCGACGTCAGCGCAGCCCGCGCCCGCCGGGCGCTGCGCGAAGCCGCGACCACGGCAATCGGGGCGCGCACCGAGCCAGAGTTTGGGTCGTAAGCAGGCATTGTCGGGTCAGGCTTCACGGTCATGCAGCGCCAACTCCACTTGCGCGAAAACCGCCTCCGGCGTAATGGTCGCCAGACAGGGCGCTGTTTGCTCACGCGTCGTTCGCTCCGGGCGGGCGGGGCCGTTGCGTTCGTTCCCGTCCGCCGGTTTTTGCGCCGCAGTCGTCAGACGCGCGCAGCGGCGCACCGTGCAATCGGGCGCGCATTCGCTTCGGTTCGACAGAACGCGCACGTTCGCGCCGTAGGGACCGGCATGGGCGGGATCGGTCGGCCCGTACAGCGCCACAACCGGGCAGCCAACGGCGGCGGCGATGTGCGCCGATCCGGTGTCGCCGCAGACGTGAACCCGCGCGCCTTGCAGCAGGGCCGCCAGTTCCTTCAAATCGGTCTGCCCGGCGAGCGACAGCGGCCCGGCCACCCCTGCGTTTGCAATGCGTCCGTCCGCCAGGGCCAGATCGCGCACCGCGTCGCAAATCGCCCGGTCTTTCGCCGATCCCGTCAACACGACGGGCAGATGCAGACGCTCGGCCAATTCCACCGTCAGGGCCGCATAGCGCGCCGCGCCCCACCGCCGCGTCAGGTCGCCGACAGCGGGATTGAGAACGGCGTAAGCCGCTCGTGATGTCGCGCCGGTTTGCGAGGCCATTTCCGGTTTTGATTCTACCGCAATTTCTATTTCTGTCCCGACGCCGCTTGTTTCCAATCCGCCCGCGCACAGGAGCGTCTGAACGCGCGCGTGCGCCGCTTCCGGCACGAACAGGGGAAACCGCGCCGGTTCCGCGTTTGCGCCCAGCGTTCGCGCCGCGTCCAAGAACCAGTCTACCCGGTGGACGCTCGCGTCCCGTTTGGGCAGGGCGCGCGAAACCAGCCCGGATAAATCGCGCAGCCGATGCCAGCCCAGCCGATATTTTGCGCCGGTCGCCAGGGCGATCAGCCCGCTCTTGGCGTACCCCTGCAAATCCAGCGTGACGTCGAAGCGTCGGGCGCGCAGGTCGGCCAGAAACGCGCCATATTCCCGCCAGACCCGCCACGACCGCAGCCGCCCGCGCTTCCAGCGCCCGCGCGGGATCACGATCACGTCCTTCAAAACCGGACTGCCAACGACGATTTCCGCCGACATCTCCTCGACGACCCAGGTCAGTTCCAGGTGCGGAAAAGTTTCGCGCAGGGCGGCGGCGACCGGCAGGGCGTGAACCACGTCGCCAATCGAACTCAACCGAATTATCAGGACGCGCCGCGCCGCGCGCAAATCAGGAAGCCCTCGTTCGCCCATTGGCCCTGCTATCTCATAAATTTACGTGAGGAACGGGAATTCAATTTCCGTTCGGAAAGGCAGAGAACGGGATGGTAACCCCGTTCTGAAACGCACAGACCACCTGCGTGGCCTGCAATGCCGCGCCGCCAGGAAGTTTCAATGTGCGCGGGCGGCTCAGGCATTTCAGAACAGTCTTTAGCCCGCGCAAGAAGACGAGGACGGGCGCGCCTCCAACCCGCGCAAGCCTGTGCGCTGTGGCGTGTTTAGCCCGCGCAGGCGGCTCGGGCATTTCAGAACGGGGTTTCAATCCCGTTCGCCGCCCGTTCCCGCTGCCCGCAAACCCTCGCCAACTCTGAGCGCTACGCAGCCGTCTGTTCCGGTTTTTCGCCGACCGCCAGCGGCAGGGGCGGCGGCGCGGCCAGCGTGCGTCCGGCCAGACGCTCCAGAACGGCGACCGGGGCCAATTCCGGCAGCAGCATCGCCCGATACGGCACGATGCAGGTCTGCTCCAGCGCGTACTGGCCGGAAACGACGGCATGGGCTACCTGATCCGTGAAACTGATCCAGGTGGTTCCGGGCGGGAACGCCACCTTCTCGCGCCGCCCGCGCTCCTGCAGTTCCGTGTTGCTTTTCAAATAATGATGGAAGCGCAGCATAAATTGGTCGTAGGGCGAGCGGTCGGGAACCCGCATTCCCGCCAGGCGCGCCACGCGCGCGAAGGAATGCCGCGCCAGGGCCGAAAAGCCGGTCACGTTTTTCAAGCCCGCCTCGACCGCATAGCGCGTCGCCAGGTCTTCAAACGAATCGGTCGTCGCCCATACGCGGTCGCGCGTGGGGTGCAGATTGGTAAAGGCGCGCAAAATGCGCCCGCCATGCGTGGGCCGGGTCGGGAAAGCGTCAAGGTGCAGCAGGTCGTTGCGATGGCGGATCGGCAGCGCGCGGCCTTCTTCCTCGACCGGGCGAAAGCTGGCGTAATCCACCCGCCACACGCGCGCGTAATGCGGAAACAGCCCGCTCAAGCACGCCACCGCGCCCTGCGAATACGCCGCCAGAATCGTCCGCAGCCGGGCCGCGTTCTCCTCGCTGGCAATATCCGCCCCGGTCATGCGCTGCTGAAAAGGCTTGTAGGCAATGTTTTTATGCGATTTGCGGCTCGATTGCTGCTGCTCCCGCAAAAAAGCCCGTTCCGGCTCGGTCGGCAGAAACGGCGCGTCCGCCAGCGTCAGGATATGCCCGCGCTCCAGCTGCTCGCACAGCCAGCGCGTGTAGTCCCCCGCCTGATTTTGCAGGTCAATCGCAATCACATCCATGACAAACGCTCCCTCTCGCAAAACACAAAATTTCAACGACCGCGATTACAGCATTCCAACGCCAACCGCGCGGCCCGCGACCGTTCGCCGCCCTTCGCAAATTTCGATACGATGAAGCAGGAGGCGCGGCTAAAGGCGCTTGCGCGGAATAATCCAGCCGTTCTCTATCTTTTGAAAGCCGATGTGCGGGTAATACGCGTGCGCTTCCGGGGCCGACAGCAGCAGCACGGCGGTTTCCTCGCCTACCGCCGCCGACACGCGCGCCAGCAGGTCTTTGCCGATGCCCTGCTTCTGATAATCGCGCGCGACCGCCAGATCGGAAACGTAACAGCACCAGCCGAAATCGGTCAGCGCGCGGGCGATGCCGACCAGCCGCGCGCCGTCCCGCGCGCTGATCGTCAGATTGGCGTTCGCCAGCATTCGCCCGATGCGTTCCAGGTCGTCTACGGGGCGGCGCAGCCCGGAGTCGCGAAACAGTTCCGCCACGTCTTCCGGCTGCAAATCGGCATTGATTTCATAAATCAGGTTCATTCTACCTCAACTTGCGCGCCGCGCTTCGTCGCGGTCAAAATGGGGCCGTCCCGCAGAATAGGTCGGGGGCTGGACGTGACATTGCAGGCGACGCGGGCGAGCGCTTCCTCCACCGAAATCGCGTCCAGACAGCGCGGGCTGGCGAACTCGCAGCGATGCCAGTCGCACGCCTGGCCGCACGCCGCGCGATGACTGAGGACGTTCGCGCGCTGCCCATAGGGACTGGCGCGTTCCGGGTCGGTGGGGCCGAACAGCGCCACGACCGGACGGCCCAGCGCGCTCGCCAGATGCCCCGATCCCGTATCGCCGCAAACATGAACCGCGCTCCGCCGCAGTACGTCGGCAAGCTGCTTCAGATTGGTCTGCCCCGTCAGGTTCGCAAAGTTGACTTCGGCCAGCGATTGCACCTGCGCGCCGACCGACCGATCCGCCGTCACCAGCACGACACGAAGCCCCAGCCGCGCGAACAAGACGTCTATCAACTGCGCGTATTTGGACGCGCCCCACTGCTTGATGGCGAGCGCCGAGGCGGGATTGATGTAAACAAACGGCTCCTCGGGCGACAGTCCGGCCTCGCGAAATATATTGGCGACCGCCGCGGCGTCCTCGCGCGGGTTGTCGATTGGGACCCGGGGCGCCCTCGGTTCCGCGCCCAGCGCGCGGGCCACGTCCAGATACTGCTCG
>JBBRNU010000314.1:0-5916 GCA_038230115.1 Chthonomonadales bacterium
AACCATTCTCGTCCTCAGCGGCCACACGCGCGCCTATGATCCCGAAACCATGTCCGCCCCGCACCCTGACCACGTTTTTCCCGACCTCGCCGCCGCCGCGAAATGGATTTGCGAATCGGCCTGATACCGATTTGCAGAATGGCGACGTCAGCCGCTTCCTCAACATTTTCAATGCTCCGCTCGCTTTTGACGGTCGGCAAATTTCGGGTTTGGAGACAGGATGAGAATTCGACTGTCTAGCTGAAGCGGCCATTCAGTCGCTCACGATAATATCCGAGGAATGCTGCAATTCTTCTTCCAGCTCTTCGACCGTCGGGAGGCTGTGCAGAAAATCTTTCGGCAGGGCCGCTTCAATTTCGCGGGTCAGATGAGTCGCCACGCCAATGGGCTTGTTCACGTCCCGGAGCGCGTATTCCGCCACGACTTCGTTCTTCGTCTTGCAGAGAATGATGCCGATGCTGGGCGCGTCGTCCTTGTGGCGAAGCAGGTCGTCTATCGCGGACAGGTAGAAGTTCATCTGTCCGGCGTCCGCGGGCGAAAACTTCCCGATTTTGAGGTCAATCACCACGTAGCAGCGCAAATGCAGATGGTAGAATAGCAGGTCAATCTCGAACTCGTCTCCGCCCACCGTGAGGCGGTACGGACTGCCGACAAACGCGAAGCCCTTGCCCAATTCCAGCAGAAATTGCCGGATGTGACCGAGCAGCCCGTCCTGCAATTCGCGCTCGCGGGCGTCCTTGTGCAGCGTCAGGAAGTCGAAATTGAACGGGTCTTTCAACACTTGCTCGGCAAGATCGGACTGCGGCGCGGGCAGGGTGCGCTGAAAATTGGTGACCGCTTTTCCCTGCCGCCCATAGAGGTTCGTCTCGATCTGATGCGCCAGAACGTTGCGGCTCCAACCATGTTCCGTTACGGCGCGGGCGTACCAGAGGCGCTGCTCTACGTCTTTTACCTTATCCAGCAGAATGCAATTGTGGAACCAGGGTATTTTTGCAGCAACCTGCTGCAAAATTGCTTCATCGCTCCAGGCGTCGGCAAACGCGCGCATATAGCGCAGGTTTCGGAGCGAAAAGCCCTTCATCTGCGGGAAAGCGCGCTGGAGGTCGGTTGCGAGCCGGTCTACAACTTTTGTTCCCCATCCTTTTTCCTGCATTTGCCGGGAAATATCGCGCCCGATGGACCAGTATAGCAAAACCAATTCGCTGTTGACGGCCAGCGCCGCCTTGACTTGCGCGGTCTGAATGCGTTCCTTCAGATCGCGCAGGAAGCCCTCATAACCCGGAAAACCGGGCGTCAATTCGCGCATCTTTTCAACTCCTTTCTTCTTTGCAGGGCGCGAAGCCGCTTTCCGTGTTGACCTGTTGGATTTGCGGTTGATTTTCGGAACCCGTTCAACCGCCGGGCGAAGCGCAAATCAGGGGCGGCGTCAGTCGCTCAAGGCTTCGGCGGATTCGGGATCGCCCGCGCCCTCCGCCTCCTCTTCCAGCATTTGTTCGATGTCGTCGTCCATGTCCTCGCCCATCTCGCGGCCCATTTCGCGCATCAGGCCGCGCAGCGCCTTCGGATCGTCGGTATCGCCCGCCGACTCCATGCGCTCGGCAAGGGCGTCCATCGCGTCGTCCTCGCTCCGCACCCGCGCGAAGCGGGAAATCTGGCGGTTTACGGCGACCGACGCGCATTTGGGGCATTGCAGGGGCGAGGGCGCGGCGACCACGCCCACCAGCTTGCGAAATTTCCCCCGGCATTCTGTACAGACGAATTCATAAATCGGCATCGTGCGTTTTCCTCACAGGGCTTGTTTCAAATCGGGTTGACGGGCGCGTCCGGTCGCAGTCGGTAGGGCGCGGCATCAGGGCGGTACGCTTCGCGCGCGAGGGCGTAATAGACGATTTCGCCGCCCCCGCGCCAGGGCGAAGTTCGCTCGTAAAGCAGCCCCGCCTTTTCCAAGACGTGGCGCGAGGCGGCGTTTTCCGGGCGGGCAATCGCGATGATGCGCGTCAGGCTGCGCGTCTCGAAGCCGTAGCGCAGGCTGGCCCGCGCCATCTCGGTCGCATACCCCTGCCCCCAATACGCTTTGGCGAACATATAGCCGACCTCGATTTCCGTCCGCCCGTCCATCACCAGGGGCTGCAAACCGCCGCGTCCCAGAAACCGCCCGTCGGCCTTGCGCGTGACCGCCCACATGCCCAGCCGATGCCGCGCCCAGTGGTCGGCGACGCGCGTGAGATAGGGGGCCAGCCAGTCGCGATCTTCCACCGGCAGACCGCTGCCAATGTAGCGCACGACATCGGGATCGCTCCACAGCGCCATCAGGTCGTCGGCGTCTGCCGCCGCGAGCGTTCGCAACACCAACCGTTCCGTCTCGATTTCCACTGGTTCCACTGGCTTTTTCTTTCACGCAAATTGCCGCTTGCGAACTAAATAACTCCGCTTTGCACAGGACGTTTCTGGTATGACTATTGTGAGCAGGCGCCCATAATAGTTGCAACGATGGCAGCGACTAAACCGAACTGGTTGATGACCACGATTTCGAATATCTATTTGCCCCAGAATGCGTCGGGGTAATATTTTCTCGCTTCTTTCTCGTCAAGCAGGCGATAAGTCCAGGGGTCTTGCTCCCAGTATGCATTGCAGTTTGAGTATTTGTACAGGACGCCCCATCGCAAATCAGACGTTCCAACCTCTGCAAGAGGATGCTTCCAACCGGAATAGGCTGCTTCGATGCACTTTTCGCATCCATTGAAATGTGAAGAGGGCATCAATACCTCGGTCTGCCCATGAATGGGTCAAATTAGTAACTCCCCTTACGCAGGCGGTCAGTTTGCCGGAAGTTGAAAACTCCCGGCAGGAAAAAGCAAGCGTCCTGCGGACGCGCAATCCGCCTACGCCCTGTCACGCCCTGAACGCGCGCCGACCTGCCAGGCCGCGAGGAAAGGGCAAGCGTTTCAACGCCGCAACGCCGCGTCCGCAGGACGCCTGCCCTTTGTTGCCGGGGGTTTTCAACCTCCGGCCTCGCCCGGTTACGAAGCGAATAGGTCGCCTGCGTAACATCAGTTAGTCAAAGATATGCCGAACTGCCCTTCAGCGTTTTGTATGTAAGCAGGTTCAGGGCGTGGCAGGGGGCTTTGCGCCGGACGCGGGAAGGACAGGCAGGGGCTGCGCGGTGTCCACGTAAATCCGCCCGCTGCGCCCGACCCGATAGTGAATCCGCACGGTTTGCCCGACCCGGATTTCGCCCACGCCCAGAACTTCCTTGACGCCCAGAATCCGGCCCAGAAACCGAACGGACGCCTGGGGCGGGACGGGAACGCCATTGGCATCCTGCGTGGGCGGCACGTAAATCACGACGGTCGCAAAGCCCCAGCGCGGTGGCGCGTCCACCCGGTCCCGCTTGAGCAGGGGCCGCAAGCCGGGAACCACGATGAAAAGCGCGATGACGAGTGTTGCGCTCGCCCAGAACGCAAAGCGCGCCGCCCGCGAAGCCTTCTGCATACCGAATAACTCCCAATCCACTTTTTCCGACGCTTCGTTTGCGGATTATTTTGTCGCTTCGATGTCAGGCCGCGAGCCGGGCGCCGACCGCGTGAAGGGCGGCAATCACCCGCGTAACCGCCTCGGCGTCCACGTCCAGATGCGTGACCAGGCGGATGCGGTTCGGGCCGGTGGACGCGCACAAGACGCCCTGATGCCGCAGCGCTTCCACGAACGCTTCGGCGGGCGCGACGGTGTTGAAATAAACCATGTTGGTGGGAACGTCGGGCGTGTCGAGTCGGACGCCGGGGACGTCGGCGATGCCCCGCGCTAAGGTGCGCGCGTTGCGATGATCGTCGGCCAGGCGCGCGACGTGATGTTCGAGGGCATACAGGCCCGCCGCAGCCAGAATTCCGGCCTGCCGCATTCCGCCGCCGAGCATTTTTCGCGTGCGCCGCGCCCGCATAATCCAATCCTGCGGCCCGCACAAAACCGACCCGACCGGACAGCCCAACCCTTTCGACAGGCAGAAGGTCACGGTATCGGCGCAGGCCGCGTAAGCCGAAGCGGGAACGCCCGTCGCCACCGCCGCGTTGAACAGCCGCGCCCCGTCCAGATGCACCCGCGCCCCGTGCGAAACGGCGACCGCCTGCAAGCGCTGCATGACGGCGAGCGGAATGATCGCGCCGCCCGCCCGGTTGTGCATGTTTTCCAGCACAAGGAGGGTAGTCGGCGCGCTGTGCAGCGTTTCAGCGTGAAACGAGCGCGCGATTTCGGCCTCGTCCGGGACGCCGTTCCGACTGTGAAACTGCCGCGTCATGACCTGCGCGATGACGGCGGGCATTCCGACCTCGTAAATCATGGAATGCGCCTCCGCGTCCATCAATACCTCGTCGCCGGGGCGCGTGTGCGTTCGCAGGGCGATAGCGTTGCTCATGGTTCCCGAAGGCGTGAACAGGCCCGCCTCCTTGCCCATCAACGTGGCCGCGCGCCCCTCCAGTTGGTTCACGCTGGGGTCGTCCCCGTACACGTCGTCGCCGACTTCGGCTTCGGCCATCGCGCGGCGCATTTCCGGCGTCGGGCGCGTGGTCGTATCGCTTCGCAAATCTAGGTCATTTGTTTTGTTCGGCACGAGCGGGTCTCTTTCCGTTTTCGTCGTCCTGGTTTTGGGAGGGGGTTGGAAGGTCGTTGGCCTGCCAATGCGCCAGTAAATGCGCCTCGACCAGCGTCAGCGGCGATTCCTGCGCCTGTTGGATGGCTTCGGGCGTGAAACCGGCGAGGGCGACGAGGTACGCATGGCGCGCGTTCGCCGCGCGCCGAAACGCTTCCAAATCCCGCACGTCCGTCTGGGTCGCAGGTCGGTCGCCCGGCGCGCAGCGCGCCAGGTCGGTTTCGCCGTTCGGCGCGGTCAGCCACAGGTCGCTTTGAACTATTTGGGCTTCGGCTTCCGGGCTGACCGCCGGGCGAACGCGAAAGCCGCGCCGCGCAAAGATCGCGCTCGCCTCCGCGATCAAATCCGCGCCCGCCAGACTACCTAAACGCCGGGCCTCGTTTTGCAAATGGGTTTCGCGTGCGGCCTGCTGTTCCCGCTGCCGCGCCTGCCGCTGCCACTCGGTTTCGCGCTCCGCCGCGCGCCGTTCGGCCTGACGCAGGCGGGCGCGCGTCGTAGCGTCGCGCCGGGTCCGCTTTTCCTGCCCGTGTCGCGCGTCCCGGTCGCGGCGCGCGGCCTGCAGTTGGGCGCGCTCCAGGCGGACGCGCTCCCGCTCCTGTCGCGCTCGCCGCGCCCGTTCCGCCTGCCACGCCTGCCAGCCTAATCCGCCCGCGCCCGCCGCCGTCAGCAAGGCTCCCAAAGCGTGCGTGTTCGGATCGCGGCCCAGCGCGAAAATTAGGCCCGTGACGAAAAGCAGAGCGAAACGCAGCGCGCGGCGCGGATCGAACCAGTGGGCCGTGTCCATCTCGCCCGCCCGGTTCCTTTCGCCGCCCATGCGTTCCGCCCCGGATTTACCCGCGCGCTCGTTTTCGCTCATGCCGTTTCCATCCATCGTCACGATTTTTCGGGTCGCCGTCGTTTACCCGTCAGGAGCGGGAAGCGGCGCGTAATCGCGCGCCGCGCCGCCTTATTCGCATAAGGCTTGTTCCCGCTAATCCTGGCGATTTCCTGCCGGTGCGCGCCAGCGAGACGGACGCGAACCGGGCGCGGCGGACGGAAAATTTGCCAATTGATGACACCGATTGCCTTCAACGGGCGTATATATCTTGACACGCGGCGCGGATACTGCTATAATTCCGCGTGCTTCCGAAGGGCCGCCGGGCCAAACGCGCACACCGAATGCAGAGGCAGACCGTTCCTCTCGCGTGCGCCACCACCCAGAGTAGAAGGGATGCTCAACTCATTATGTCCTGGATTTTGCTGTGCGAGTCGCTCGCGTTCGTCTTTTACTTCCT
>JBBRNU010000315.1:0-5911 GCA_038230115.1 Chthonomonadales bacterium
GCCGATATTAGCGCGCTCGTGGAACAACTGGGCCTCAAGCGCTTTGTCCTGGTGGGTCATTCGATGGGCGGAAAAATCGCGCAGCAATTGGCGTCGGAGCGCCCGAAAGGGCTGAAGGCGCTGCTGCTGATCGCGCCGTCACCGCCTACGCCGGAGCCAATGACGGACGCCGACCGCATCCACATGGTGGCGGCGTTCGGCAAGCGCGCCGCGATGGAGACGACCTTGAGCCAAATCACGGCTCGCCCGCTTCTACCTGCCGTGCGCGCGGCCACGCTTACCGACAATCTACGCGTTTCACGGGCGGGCTGGGTTGCCTGGCCGCGCGAAGGCAGCCGCGAAAACATTACGACGCGCGTCACACAGGTTCGGGTTCCGGTTCACGTTTTGGGCGGGGCGCGCGACCCGGTCATCCTGCCCGACCTGCTGCGCCGCGAGGTCCTCCCCCGCTATCGCGGCGCGGCGCTGACCGTCCTTCCAAACTGCGGTCACCTGCTTCCCCTGGAGGCTCCCGATGAAACGGCATTGTGGATCGCGGAACGGGTCGAGGCCGAATAGCGATCCGCTTACGCCGCAACTGGCAGGGTCGGGGTTACATCACAAAAACTACGAGACGACCCCGCCGCCCCGCCTGGAACCGCCTGCACAACACTCCTTGTGAAGATGCGCCGGCGCCGCGACAACCTCCACTGCTGATGTCCCCTGGCGGTGAACAGACGTGTCAGGTTATGTATCGAAATGATTTCGAAAAGCAGGAAAGTACGGCAGCGCATCTACTTCAGCCCAGGCAACGCTCAGTTTTTCAGAAAGCGCGCACGCCGCCGTTCCCAACGCCGGGTAGGAAGGAAATTCTTCGGATAAAGAAACGAAGGCGTTTATCCAGGCGACGCACTGCTGACGCAGCGAAGAGCATCCGCGTAGACGATCTCGTTCAAGGGCGGGCGCAACACGCGCAATCACATGAAAAATATGCCAACGCGCGCCCGCGCCCGTCATTGTCCGACCAAAATTAGCGCTCGTCGCTATCTCAGGGCGATGGGCAGCCCATACGTTATGATATTCCTTTTCCATTTGCGAAACGATTTGTGTCGGAATTCGCAGCATACACCCCCAGGTCATGCGGCCCGGCATTCCCTCCAGGAGCGCATGCCGAAATCCGCCACTGTCAAAATCAAATAAGCGCAGCTGATCGCCGCAGCGCAAATAATCGCCCGCCATATTTTGATCCCCGCGACAATAGGCCAGGTACGGGCCAGGGTCGCTTTCTACGCTATTCGCGACGTCAGCAATCTCCTCTTTCAGGCTTTGGCGGGGAACAATGCCCATCAATTTCAACACGTCACTATACCGGCGAACGGCTTGATCAATCTCCTCTGGCGGTAATGGCCGTCTGCGCGCGTTAGACCAGGGTTCCGCAAAAAGAGGGTCTTCTTTCGGCTCCGCTCCTAATGCTTGCCGAACGCTCCGATACGTATTCGCGGTTCCCGTTGTGCTGGCGTGCAAAGACCCCAGTAAGCGAACATGTTCCATCAAACCTTGTTCCGCGGCTTGTGGATCATCGCCCATCAGCAGTTCCGTCGTATTGGAACCTGCTCCTGTCCCTAAATCCTCCAGAACAATGATTCGTCGCGTAAGATCGCCGCCGTAGCACAAAGGCGCCCATACATAGGGGCCAGGAATTGTGCGGAGAAATAGGCAGCTTGCCCAATCCGTCAGCAAATTAAACTCGGCCTGGGAAGAAGACAGGGGGCTGGCTAGAGTATGCTTAACAATAAACGAGGCAGGCGCGTTGGCCGCGTTGTCTGTCACATAATACCGGGTCACCAGGCTTTTGGCGCTCTGATAAATCTCGCCTGAACGGAGATGAATTCTCCCCCCAAAATAGCCTGAGATGATCTGTCCAGCGCCCTTGAGAGTCGCATCGGCATCCATAGTTTCTTTCCGCTTTGCCTTCTTTCACCATGAGCCTACGCAAAATAAAACCGAATTATTCGGTCCACAATAAAGGCGCGTTGTTCAGACATTTGTGGCGCTTGGGGCTATAAATTTTAACTTCCTGAACCCGCGGGGACGCCGCCATTTGCCAGCGGGAGCCTACGTTTTTACAGCCCCTAAGCGTTTCCTATCGGAACTTCCAGAACCAAGCGATCCACTTACGCCTCAACCGCGACGAACTGCTTGGTTTCCGAAGATTTCAGGCAGGCGAGGATGATCGCGAGGGCGCGTCGGCCCTCTTCGCCGCTGATTTCCGGGGGCGTGTTGTTCAAAATCGAGTTGACGAACTCGCGAATCACGCCGGTATCGCTTTGTCCGCCGCCCTCGTTGCTCTGGATTTTGCCGACCTCGAAAAACTGCTTCTCGCCGCCCGGCAGACTCACGGTCACGCTGAACTGCGGGTCCAGCCCGATCCGCATGATGCCCTTGCTGCCGAATAGAACCGTCGCGTTGTCCTCGCCGGGATTGTGCGTCCACGAGGCGGTCAGGGTTCCCATCGCCCCGGACTGCGTTCGCAGCAGGCAGACCGCGTTGTCGTCTACGTCGCCCATCGGCTTGTGCAGATGCTCCACCATCGCGGCGACTTCCACGATTTCCTCGCCGAGCAGCCAGCGCAGCAGATCGGCTTTGTGTACGCCCAGATCGCCCATCGTGCCGACAAACGCCTGCTTCTTATCGAAGAACCAGCCGGTCGCTCCCTCAATGCTCCACCCTTCCGGGCCGGGATGCGCGAAGGCTGAGCGGAACGAAATCACCTTGCCGATAACCCCGTCCTCAAGCAATTGCTTGGCCTTGACGTGCAGCGGGGCGAGCCGCTGATTGTGGCCGATCATCAGGAATTTGCCCGTTTTTGCCGAGGTTTCGATCATGTCGCGGGCTTCTTTGGACGAGGTCGCCATCGGTTTTTCGCACAGCGTGTGCTTGCCCGCCTTGAGCGCGGCAATGGAAATCGGGGCGTGCAGAGCGTTGGGCGTGCAGACGCTGACGGCATCCACGCCCTTCATCTCCAGCGCGTCTTCCCACTTCGTCAGGGCTTTGGCGTCGTACTTTTTCGCCAGTTTTTCGGCCCGCTCCGGCACGCGATCCACAAAGGCGAGGATTTCCACGTTCGGGTTGGCGGCATATTCGGGAGCATGGCGGTAGGTGGCGATGCTGCCACTGCCGATAACGGCCACGCCGATTTTTTTCTTAGCCATGAATCGAGTCCTTTTCGCAGCGTAAATTTTCAAAGCGGGAACGCCCCTTTGCGGTTGAACCGCTTGAGTCGCGCGCAGGGCGTTTCGACACCGCCCTCGCAAGTTCCTCCCCTCCTGCCAAAACAGGCGAAATCAGCCTCGAATTCTAATCGCGTCCTGTGCGGCCTTAAAATTTAGACTCAACTAAATTTTTTATTTACAGCCTTGACTCCTGAAATTAAGGCGGGGTATAGTATTTCCCAACGGACGCTGTGCGTTCGCCAAGCAAGACCCATCTAAAAAATATGAGGACAGACGCCATGCGAACCCGACCCGGATTTACGCTCATCGAACTGCTCGTTGTCATCGCGATTATCGCCATCCTCACGGCGATCCTTTTCCCCGTTTTCGCCCAGGCGCGGGAAAAAGCTCGCCAGACCTCCTGCCTTGCCAATATGCGGCAGGTCGGTCTGGCCGTGCAAATCTACGCCCAGGATTACGACGACGCTCTCGTTCATACCGAATTGGGCGGCGACGTTGACGACGCCCACGAATACTATTGGGGCGACATGCTCCAGCCCTACCTGAAAAACTGGCAGATTCTGGTTTGCCCCAGCGCCAGCCAGAAAATCACGTTCAAAACCGGCGCGACGACCTACAGCCAGCAGTGGTCGTACAACTACGGCATCAACGACATCATCGCCGCCGATTGCACGGACGCCGACAACCCGGCCTGCCGCCACATCGGGATCGCGGGTCAGGCGCTGGCGGCGGTCGCCTCCCCTGCCTCGACGATCCTGATTACCGACAATCTGCCTGCCGACCACGATACGGAAGACGGCGACGACACGACGCTGGGTCACGCGCGCCATGAGATCAACTGGCAGTGGGGACGGCGCGACGCGACGCGCCTTTCGGTGGGCGGCAAGTCGCAGGACGGCTACGCGCGGCACAGCGACGGCTTTGTGTATGTGCTGGCGGACGGGCATTCCAAGTGGCGTCGGCGGGAGAAGAAGGCGGACGGAACGTTCGTCGTCGGCACAAAAGACGAGGAATGGCTCGCCAACACGCCCTGACCGAACGCGGTTCTGATGCAGGGCAGGCAGCCGGGCGCTGAAAGCCTCTGGCGCGGCAGGACGATCCGGCGTTACGCTGAGGTTCACGATTTCGCAATTGGGAACGCGCCGGTTTGAGGTACACTTTTTCCAGCCGCGCGCGATCCTGCAGCGTAGGATGCGAACGCCGCGCGGCATTTTTATTTTATCGGGAGGGCGCAAACGCGACATGGCCGACAACGCAAACGACATCTTTTTGATTTTGCATGGCTGGGGCGGCAACAAGCCCGAACACTGGCAGGAGCATCTGGCGAAGGGATTGCAGGCGGCGGGCCGAAAAGTCCATTACCCGAAGTTTCCCGACCCGACCGCGCCCGATCTGGCGGCATGGCAGGCGCGTTTGCAGGGCGAGATGGCCGAGATTGCCGGGCAGTCGTCCGGCGCCCCGCTGACCATTCTGGCGCACAGTCTGGGCGGAGTCAACTGGATGCACTACGCGGCGTCGGCGAGCGCGGGGGGCAAACAGGCCGCCGACCGGGTTCTGCTGGTCGCGCCGCCCTATGTTCTGCCGCAGGCTCCGCCGCCCGACGCGCCGCCGAGCGTGACCGGCTTCTTCCCGCCGCCGTTTGAACCCGCCGCCATCGCCGCCGTCGCGCGCGAAACGGTTCTGGTCGCATCGGATACCGATGATTACGCGACCTTCGACCAATCGAGCGGGTATGCCGCCAAACTCGCCGTTCCGATTCATCTGCTCAAGGGCGCGGGCCACATCAGCCCTTATTACGGCTACGGCGAGTGGCCCTGGGTGTTGGAATGGTGTTTGCGCCGCGCCGCCCTGCCGCCCCAACCGCGCGCGTAACAAGAAATGGCCTGAAGCGCAGAGAAAATGGAAAGGACAAACGGCGTTATGGCGTGGGTGAAAGTGGCGGCGGAGGGCGAGATTGCGCCGGGCGAAAGCAAAGCGGTTCTGGCGGGCGGCAAAGACCTGGCGCTGTTCAACGTCAGCGGCGAATTGCATTGCATCGAAAACGAATGCCCGCATCATTCCGCGCCGCTTGCCGGGGGCGATCTGGAAGATGACGTGGTTATCTGTCCCTGGCACGCCTGGGAAATCAGCGTGCGAACCGGCAAAGTTCTGCACAGCGCGTCGGCGTGCGTACCGACCTATCTTTGCAAAATCGAGGCGGGCGAGGTTCTGGTGGAGGTTTGAGGGAAGAGGAAAACGCGACGAACGGGAATAAATCCCCGTTCTGAAATGCGTAGCCCGCCTGCGCGGGCTAAAATACGCGCTTTGACTGATTTGCTTGCGCGGGCTAAGGGCGCGCTCTGAACTCGTCTGCGCGGACTGAAAACGCGCTTCCCTGTCTACACTCGCTGGTTGAAAACGCGCTTCGCCTCGCTCACCCACGCGATTTCAATACACACTCTGACCCTCGGTCTTGTGCATTGCAGGCCACGCAGGTGGTCTGTGCATTTCAGAACGGGGATTTATTCCCGTTCGTCGCGTTTTCGCGCGGAAATTTACTTCCCTAGCCCCCGCCGTTGCGCGACAGTTCGAGGCCGTCGTCGGCGTTCGGGGGCGTTTTTGTTTTGGGCGCGGCCTGCCCGCCCGGAGGCAGAAACAGCGGCGTTTTCTTCCCCGCTCCGTCCATGTTCGGCGCGTCTTCCACTTCCTTGGTCACCCGC
>JBBRNU010000316.1:0-5901 GCA_038230115.1 Chthonomonadales bacterium
GCGTCGTGTGAAAATCCTGCCAAACGTCCTTGCCCTTCGCTCGCCTTGTCGGAAGCGGAAGCGAAATTCGACTTCGGCGCGGCTTTGCGTCCCTTCAGACGGGACGGGTTGGCGCGCGGCCTGAACTCGAAGCGGGGCCATTGCGCGGTCGTTCGGCATTCTAGCGCGCATTGTAACAGTTTTGCTCCGGCCTGTCAACACCTGCCGCCGTGAAAACCCGCATTTCTCCTTCCTATACGAAAGGAGACGCGCTTTGTATTACGGGACGGGCTTTGCCGGCGTTCGCGGTTACATTCTATTGGTTGCGGAAACGGCGTCAGGGGTTCACGCGGCGCACGTGCGTAAAAGATGGAAATTAGATAGGAAGCGCGTTTGCCGCCGCGAATGAAGCGAATGAAAACGAAAATAAAACCACAATAAAACCACAATGAAAACAACGAGGAAGGACGGCAACGGTATTGACGCAGCGCGCCTGCCCGGACGTTCGCCCGACCGCGCGGCATTTGCGTAGGAAACAGCCTTTATTCCTGGCTGGCCCATGCCGCGTCGAACAGGCCATTGGCGGGCGGGGCGGGCGGCGGGGGAAAGACGACGCCCGCATAAATTTCCGCGAGGGCGAGCGCGCAGTCCAGCGACGGCAGGGGCAGGACGGCTTCCAGCCCGGTCGCGGTCGTCAGCAGCCAGCGCGCATGGTTCCCGCCGCCTTCGTTTGCAGACCCTTTCGTCTCAACTTCAGCGGCCTGCCGGGAAAAGTGTTCCACGCGCGGCTCGTCCTGCGCGACCAGCAGATAATCGGTCAGCGACGCCATTTGCTGATAGCCCGCGAACTTCTTGCCCCGGTCGAACGCCTCGGTCGAGCGCGACAAGACCTCGACCAGCAGTTTCGGGTTTAGAAGAACGTCGCCGTGCGCGTCATAATACTGCGGCTCGCCGCAAACGACGATCACGTCCGGGTACGTATACAATCCGGCGGGCGGCGAAGCGACGCGCAGGTCGCTGGTATAGACCCGGCAAGGCCCTCCGCGAAGCAGTCGCACCAACTCGCCGATTGTGCTGGCCGCAATGAGGCTGTGCTGCGGCGTTCCGCCCGCCATCGCGAAAATCTCGCCGTCGAACAGTTGACCCTTTTCCGCCGCCGCGCGCTCCAGGGCCAGATACTTCTCCGGCGTCACGCGCGTTTTCAAAGCCTGCGAAACCATGGCTGTTTTCTCCCCGCTTCTTCCCGTCAAAATCGCGCCGCTTACGCGCATTATAACACTATGGAACTGGCGCGGCAACCGGAATGAGCAGATATTCGTTGCTACGGGTCGGCCTGCGACGGTATTGCCGCGTCGGATTGCGAAGCGTTCCGTTCAGCGCAGACACGCGCAATATGGATGAGAACGCCTTCCAGGTTGTCGCGCACGTCGGTATTCGCAACGCGGAGAGTCGCGTAACCACGTAGGGCAAGATATTCGTCTCGGACGGCGTCGCGTTCGACCGAAGCGTTATGCGAAAGCCCATCCACCTCAACAACAAGCCGAACTTCCGAGCAGCAGAAGTCGGCAATGTAGCGACCCAGTACGACCTGCCGCCGAAACTTGAAGCCGCCGCAACGATGGCCGCGTAGGTATGCCCAAAGCCGCGCTTCCATTGGCGTGAGCGGGCGGCGGAACTCGCGAGCGCGTTGGGCAAGCTGCGGGGCGATCCGCAGGCGTTTTTCGTCGGGCATGGCGCTGGCTCCGAAGGAGTTTTCCCTCTTCCAGGATATGAGGTTGGGGAAATTGTGGCGTCTATCTCGGCCCCTTGTGCAAAGTCGGGAGCGCAAGCGTTGGGCTTTACCCAACCGTAGGTCTACCCTCACCCCCGGCCCCTCTCCCTGCATGGGCGAGGGGAGCGAAGGCGGGCGCGTGTGGCAAATTTTTAGGTTTTTGGTGGAGTGCGGCAATTTTTTGCGGCTTCTCGCTCAATGCTTCAACAAGGTCAAGAACCGAAGCGAGCAAATCTAAATTCAACAGAAGACGGGCAAATCCCTACATTCCGCTTAAAAAACACGCCCCCGCCTTCGCTCCCCTCGCCCATGCAGGGAGAGGGGCCGGGGGTGAGGGTAGACGCCACAGCCATGCAACGCTCTCGCAAATGATTTGCCATATCAGGGGAACAGGCGGTACACTAGAGATAACTTCAAAATTCACCTCGACCCTCAAAAGGATACGGCTCATGGCGGACAAGCACAATCTTTTCGATACGCTCCGAACGTTTTCGTATGGCGATGGCAAGACCGGGCAATTTTACTCGCTCCCGCAATTAGAGGCGGCGGGCGTCGGGCCGGTCTCGAAACTGCCGGTCAGCCTGCGAATCGTTCTGGAGTCAGTTTTGCGGAACGTGGACGGCAAGCGCGTCGAAGTCGGCGCGGTACACGCGCTCGCGAACTGGCAGCCCAACGGCGAGCGGACAGAAGAAGTGCCGTTCGTTGTGGCGCGCATCGTGCTGCAGGATTTTACGGGCGTGCCGCTCCTGGTAGACCTCGCCGCCATGCGCTCGACGGTCGCGCGCCTGGGCCGCGACGCCAGCCTCATCGAGCCGCTAGTTCCGGTTGACCTGGTGATTGACCACTCGGTTCAAGTGGATTACTCGCAGGTTCCCAACGCCCTTCAGCTCAACATGGACATCGAGTTTCGCCGCAACCGCGCCCGGTATCAGTTCCTGAAATGGGGAATGCAGGCGTTCAGCGGCTTCTCGGTCGTGCCGCCCGGCATCGGCATCGTGCATCAGGTCAATCTCGAATATCTGGCGAAGGGCGTCCTGAGCAAAGACGGCGTGACCTATCCCGACACGCTCGTGGGAACCGACTCGCATACCACGATGATCAACGGGCTGGGCATCGTCGGGTGGGGCGTGGGCGGCATCGAGGCCGAAGCCGGAATGCTGGGCCAGCCGGTCTACTTCCTGACGCCCGACGTGGTGGGCGTGCATCTGACAGGCGCGCTGACACCGGGCGTCACAGCCACCGATCTGGCGCTGCACATCACGGAAATGCTGCGGAAGGCCAAAGTGGTCGGCAAGTTCGTGGAATTTCACGGAACCGGCGCGGCGGGGCTTTCGCTTACCGACCGCGCCACGATCGGCAACATGGCCCCGGAATATGGCGCGACGATGGGCTTCTTCCCCGTAGACGACGAAACCTGCCGCTATCTCACGGCGACCGGGCGCACGCCGGAGCAGGTGGACGCTTTCCGGCAGTACTTCAAAGCGCAGGGGCTGTTCGGGATGCCGCAGTCGGGCGAAATCCAGTACAGCCAGCTGCTCGAATTAAATCTGGCCGACGTGACGCCGAGCGTGGCCGGGCCGAAGCGCCCGCAGGATCGCATTGACCTGAACGGCCTGAAGGCGCGCTTCCGGGAACTCCTATTTCAGCCGATGGCGAGCGGCGGCTACAACAAAACTGAGTCCGACGCCAACAAACGCTACGTCATCACGACCGGCGTGAACCAAAATAACGGCGCGAATGGCGCGAACGAACCGCTGACCGGCGGCGGCGAGCAGGCCGAAGAGACGGTTCCCGAAGTCTCGGTCGAGAATACCGCCGGGCTTTCCAGCGACCGCGACACGGCTATGATCACCGAAATCGAGATGATGCAAAACCGTCCGACCCCCGACCGCGTGGAGGATATTCCTGCGGAGGAGTACCCCAAAACGGTCGTCAGCCTGCGGCACGGCGACGTGGTAATCGCCGCGATTACGTCCTGCACCAATACGTCGAATCCGAGCGTGATGCTGGCGGCGGGGCTGCTGGCGAAGAAGGCGGTCGAGCGCGGTCTGTCGGTGAACCAGTCGGTCAAAACCTCGCTTGCGCCCGGTTCGCGCGTCGTGACCGAATATCTGGACAAGACCGGCTTGCAGCCCTACCTCGACAAGTTGGGCTTTCAGACCGTCGGGTACGGCTGCACGACCTGCATCGGCAACAGCGGCCCGTTGGAACCGCACCTGGAAGAGACGATCACCAAAAACGACCTTGTGGTGGCGTCCGTCCTGTCCGGTAACCGCAACTTCGAGGCGCGCGTTCACCAGAACGTCAAGGCCAACTTCCTGATGAGTCCGCCTTTAGTGGTGGCGTTCGCGCTTGCCGGGCGCGTGGACATTGACATGGCGACCGAACCGCTTGGGTTCGACAGCGACGGCAAATCGGTCATGCTGAGCGATTTGTGGCCCAGCCCGGAAGAGATCGGCGACGTTCTCAAGGCGGCCAACGACCCGGAAACCTACCAGCGGCTCTACCGTGATTTCGCCGCGCAAAACCCCTTATGGGCCGAAATCCCTTCCAGCGTCGGGCAGACGTATGCGTGGGACGAGAGTTCGACCTACATTCAGGAGCCGCCCTACTTCGACAAGTTCAGCATGGAGGCCGGGGTCGCCAAAGACATCAAGAACGCGCGCCCGCTGGCGATTTTCGGCGACTCGGTGACGACCGACCATATCAGCCCGGCAGGCGCGATCAAGCCCTCGTCTCCGGCGGGGCTGTACTTGCAGGAAAAAGGCGTGGACGTGCAGGATTTCAATTCTTACGGGTCGCGGCGGGGCAACGACCGGATCATGATGCGCGGGACGTTCGCCAACGTTCGCATCAAAAACCTGATGGTCCCCGGCATCGAGGGCGGCGTGACCGTGCATCAGCCGGACGGCGAGCAGACGAGCATTTACGACGCCAGCATCAAGTACCAAGCGTCGAGCGTGCCGCTCGTCATCTTCGCCGGGCAGGAGTATGGCACGGGCAGCAGCCGGGATTGGGCCGCGAAGGGAACGCGCCTGCTGGGCGTCAAGGCGGTTATCGCGCAGTCTTTCGAGCGCATTCACCGCAGCAACCTGGTGGGGATGGGCGTCTTGCCCTGCCAGTTCAAGGACGGTCAGAGCGCGCAGACGCTCGGTCTGGACGGCACGGAAACCTGCGACCTGACCGGCCTGGAAAGCGGCCTCCAGCCTCGGCAGGACGTCACGCTTATCATCCATCGGGCGAACGGCGCGTCGGAAGAGGTTCCGGTCACGCTCCGCATTGACACGCCCATCGAGACTGACTACTTCCTGCACGGCGGCATCCTGCCCTATGTCCTTCGGCAACTCATCGCGGAGGCCTGAGCGTCTTGCCCGTCACAGGAGCTAATTGACCTCATCCCTGGCTCCTCTTATGCAAAGAGATAGGCGCGAGAGCGTTGGGCTTGGCAAACTGTTAGGTCTACCCTCATCCCCGGCCCTTCTCCCTGCATGGGAGAAGGGAGCGAAGGTGTTGGGTTTGTTCTTTGCAGGAGAGGGAGCGAGAGCGTTAGGCGGGCGCATTGCAGGCAGCGAAAGAACCTCGCCCCGGCGCAGCGGCATTGTGAATTTAGCCCGCGCAGGCGGGCTTTGCCTATCAGAACGGGCATTCATTCCCGTTCGTCGCATTTCAGAACGGGGTTTCAATCCCGTTCCACGAGCCTTTTAGATAAGGTCGTCATCCCGTTCCGCCTACTCCGTTCGGCGCGCCTTTCAGGGTGGGCATTCACGCCCGTTTGAAAAATAAAGGTCAAGACGCGCAATAGACGCAACTTCGCGCGGGACGGCTTGTCTAACCGCAGCAAATGCCCAAAATTCAGGCGCGTCGTCCCGGTCTCGACGCGCGCCCGGTTTTGTTTCTGCAAGGCGAGGTTTTTTTATGCGCGCGTCGCGAACCCTGATGGCTGCCGGTTTTCTCTTTTCCCTCGCTTGCGGCGGGCATCGCGCGCGAGTGGCGGGGCAGGCCGCGCCGCGCGTCAAGGCGGGCCAAAAAGCCGCGTCCTCCGTTCGTGCCGCCCCGGTTTCCCTCGCCCCTGCGTCCCGCGTTCCGCGCGTCAGTTTTCGCGACGACGTCGAGCCGTTTCTCAAGGCCAACTGCGCGACCTGCCACAATCA
>JBBRNU010000317.1:0-5872 GCA_038230115.1 Chthonomonadales bacterium
GGAACAGTCCTACTTGCGAACCGAAACCGGGCATCGGGTGCGCCGCGCGCTTTCGGCCCTGCCCGGCGATTATCGCAAAGCTGTTGTTCTCGCTGACGTACAGGGATACAGCTACGAAGAAATCGCCCAGCACGTCGGCTGCCCGGTCGGAACCATTCGCAGCCGCCTGCATCGCGGGCGGCAATTACTGCGCCAGAACCTCCTCAAACTTCAGACGCAGGAAGACAGCGCGGAAGCGGCGGAAAAATTGGATCGGCGCGAAGCGGGCGACTACGGCGCGACGCTGGCTGCGTACCCGGCCTGACTCTCGCGCGGCCTTGCTTCCAACGAAAACCAAAATCTCGAAACGCGCTTCCGACAATGACGTTGGGAGCGTTTTTGCATTTAGGAGAACGGCAATGCCGGAAAGCCCGCGAATCAATGACAACGCAGGTTTCTCTTCCCAATCTCTGTCGTCCGCGCCCGGAGAACCGACCGAGCCGCAAATCGTCGGCAAACCGGAGGCCGCGCTGCAAATCGAGCGCGCTGCGTCCTCAAACGCCAGTTTCGGAGCCGTATTGCTGGCGTGTCTGGCTCTGGCCGCGCTAACGGGGTTGGGCGTTTATTATTTTTCTTTCACGCCCCCGCCCCAGAACCTCGCCGCCAATAACACGACTGGCAGCGGCTCCGCCCGCGCCGCGACGGTCACAACGCCCGCGCCCTCTGCTTCGTTTCCCCTGCAAGACCGCTGAACGACCACGAAAACGAATTGCCTTAGTTGCGATTTTTTTATCATCGCGCCCTACGCAGGCGGTCGGGTTGCCGGGAGTTTTCAACCTCCGGCAGGCAGCGGAGTTATCAACTCTCGCCCCCGCCTGCTCGCCAAAATGCCCGCGTCTTTTTCCTCCGGTTTGATGGGCGAAGGCAAGGACGCGGGCGCAGGATTAGAAAGCGGGCCATTCGGCAGGGAGCCGACTACGGGCCGATTTTCACGATGAAGGGCGAGACGCCCGCCAGAACGACGTCCGGCGACAGCGTCACGTCAATTCCCTTGTTGCCCTGGTTGGGAACCGCCGTGTTGTACGCCGCGTCATTGATGGTCGTGTCGCCCGAGAGCGGGGCCACGTCCACGTTCGTGCCAGGATACAGGATATTGCGAACGATGGTCAGGACGCTGGTATGGCGCGCTTCTGTCGCTTGAATGGCGGCGGCGGTTTGCAGGTACGCGCTCTTGGTCGTGAAGAACGGAATCGCGCCCAGATACGCGCGCACGCCGGTCGCCTCGACTTGCAGGAGAAATTCCAGGACGCCGCGCGCGTCCGTGATTTTGTCCAGGCCGAAGGCGTAGGTTCCGACCGGAATGGCCGCGCCGGAGCCGCCCGCCGACGTGATCGCCCCGCGCAGAAACGCGGCGTGATCCACTTCGACGGTGGTAAATTCCGACGTATAGTCGAACAGAATGCCGCTGCTGATGCCCAGCGCCTTCAATTTGTCAAGGCACTGGAGATACAGGGCGGATTCCAGGTCTTCCAGGGCGAGCGCGTAGTTCAGCGCCTTGATGTCGCCCGAACCCGGAATGTCATTGAAGGTATAGGTCTTGGACTGCGCGTAGGCGCGGCTGGCCGTGAACAGGCTGGCTCCGACGACACCGGCGACTGCCAGCGCCACGGCCCGCGAAGGCTTGCGGTCGGTCGCGGCAGGAATAAGAGTATCGCTCATGGTTTGAATCAATCCTTTACTATGGGGTGGCAAGTTCCTACTTGACGAAGAAAGCGGAGGCGACCGTGCTGAGAACGACATTCGGGTCGGCGAAGTACTCGAACGTGTTCTCGTGCGGATAGGTCGTGGTGACCTGCTTGTCTCCGACCGCCGTACGGTTTTTGCGCGGCCCGGCGTCCAGACCGATGAGATAGGCGACCGAAGCCGAATGGCGCGCTTCCGTCGAATAAATTGCCGCCGCCGCCTGCGCGATGCCGTTGTCGTTGATAAACGGAACCGCGCCCAGATACGCGCGCACGCCCGTTTCCTCAATGCCCTGAAGCGTCGTCAGGATCGCTTTAAGCGAGGACAGGTCGGTTCCCGTCGGGTAGGCGTAGCCTTTTGCGTTGTTCGTAACCGTCGGCGCGCCCATCGCGCCCAAGACGCCCTTGAGGTAGTCGCGATGCGTGGCTTCCACATATGCAAACTGCACCAGATAAAGGAAGGCTGCCGCCGCGGGACCGGCGCTCAGGCCGCCGGTAGAAATGTTGGCCCGGTACGCGCCGGTGGACTGCGGCCCCGGAATGGCGCTGGTGACCGTGATCGGGTCGTAAATGGTGTTCTGCTGTCCATCGAGCAGGGCGGTGATCGGGCGGCCCGCCGCAAGGTTGAGCGCCTGTCGGTACAGGTCGGCTTCGGCGATCTCCAGCGTCAGGGCGAAGTTCAGCACGACCTCGTTGATGCTGCGGCCCGGAACGCCGGGGAAGTTGGCATCATTGATGTTGCCGTTATTATTGTTGTTGTCGTCGCCGCTGCATCCGGCCAGCAGAGCCATCGCGCCAACGCCCAACCCCGCCGCGCTCATGCGCGCCAGAAACGCGCGACGGTTCATGCCGTCCCGCAAAAACTCGGTCATCTCATTCACGTAGGAACTCCTTCTTAAGGGCGCGCTCCCTCGCGAGCAGGCGCGCTAGCAGTGTGGGTTCATCTTGGAAACGCCAACGCGGGAGGAAGGACAAACGCGGGCATTCATAAGGTGGCCTGCGCGCTTGACGGAACCCCGCCCGCTTTTGTTCCACTAACTAGAGTAGCCTATTCCGGTTACAATTCGATTACAAAAAGTTAAATCTCGCGAAAATTTTACGAAACGCCGGCTCGCCGTCAAAAGAATGTCACTTTCTATGCGGGACTGCTCCGTCCGGCGCCAAAACCCACGCGCGCTCGTCCGGCAGGGCTGGCGCTTTTGGGTATACTCGAAGCGTAAAGAACCCTGGACAGCCTGACGGAAGACAGACGGCAGAGCGGAAACCATGACCGAAACGGAAACAGAACGAGAAGCGAACACGCTGCGGATCGGGACGCGGGGCAGCCTCCTGGCGCGCACCCAAACCGAAACGATTGTGGAGCGCCTGCGCCGGCATCGCCCGGAACTGAAAATTCACGTCGAAATCATCCAGACGACGGGCGATCTAAGGCAGGGCGTGCCGTTCGCGCAGGTCGGAACCAAGGGAATGTTCGTAAAGGAAATCGAGACCGCTCTGCTGACCCGCGCGATTGACGTGGGCGTGCATAGCCTGAAAGATATGCCGGGCGAGCTGCCGGACGGTCTGGAACTGGCCTGCGTCCCGGAGCGCGAAGACCCGCGCGACGCCCTGCTGTCGCGAGACGGCGCAAAACTGACGGATTTGCCGCCGGGCGCGGTCGTGGGAACCAGCAGCATTCGGCGACAGGCGCAGCTGCGGCATTTCCGCCCGGACTTGCGCGTCGTGGAACTGCGCGGCAATCTCGACACGCGCCTGGCGAAATTGGACGCCGGGCAGTACGACGCCATTGTTCTGGCCGTCGCGGGGCTGAACCGGCTCGGACTGGCCGCGCGCATCTCGGAATATATCAACACCGAAGTCTGCCTGCCCGCCGTCGGACAGGGCGCCCTTGCGCTCGAAACGCGGACGGGCGACGCAGCGACGCTGGCCTGGCTCGCTCAGCTGCACGATGACGACACCGAGCGCATCATCGCCGCCGAGCGCGGGTTTCAGGCGCGATTGCACGGCGGCTGCACGGTTCCGGTCGGCGCGCTGGCGACGTTAAGCGACAACCGGCAAACAATCACGCTCCGAGGCATTATCGCCGCGCCGGACGGCTCCGCCCTGCTGCGGGACGAAATGAGCGGCCCGGTGCAAATGGGAGCGGCTATCGGGGTGGACGTGGCCGAGCGGCTCTTGGCGCGCGGCGGGGCGGCATTTTTGGAAGCGAAGGGACATTCGTTATAACATGGCAACGGCGGAAACAACGACGGTAGAAGTGGAAACCGATTTTCTGGTGATCGGCAGCGGTCTGGCGGGCCTGACCTACGCCCTGCAAATGGCCGCGCACGGTTCGGTCGCGCTCCTGACGAAAAAGACCCGGACGGACGCCAACAGCAGCTGGGCGCAGGGCGGCATCGCGGGCGTGCTGGCCGACGATGACTCGTTTGAACTCCATACGCAGGACACGCTCACGGCAGGCGCGGGCCTGTGTCATGCCGACGCCGTGGAAATCCTCGTTCACGAAGGCCCGGAGCGGATTCGCGACCTGATGGCCCTGGGCGCGCAGTTCAACATGGAAACCGACGCCGAGGGGCAGGAGGTTCTCTCACTAGGTCGCGAGGGCGGGCATTCGCGCAACCGTATCGTGCATACCGCCGATTATACAGGTTGGGAGTGCGAGCGCACGCTGCTGGAGGCCGTGCGCGCCCGCCCGGAAATCCGCGTTCACGAGCATTACTTCGTCACGGATTTGGCAGTTGTCGAAGCGCTGGAAGGCCGCGTTTGCGCTGGGGCGTTCGCGCGGCATGGCGAGACGGGGGCCATCACGACCTTCCGGGCCAAAGCGACGCTTTTGGCGACGGGCGGCAGCGGGCAGGTGTATCAGCACACGACCAATCCCCTCGTGGCGACGGGCGACGGCGTGGCGATGGCGTGGCGGGCCGGAGTTCCAGTCGCCAATCTGGAATTTGTGCAGTTTCACCCGACCACGCTGTACCACCCGGACGCCCGCGCGTTCCTGATTACCGAGGCGCTGCGCGGCGAGGGCGGCATTCTGCGCCATGCCGACGGCGAAACGTTCATGCCGCGCTACCACAAACTGGCCGAACTCGCGCCGCGCGACATCGTGGCGCGGGCGATTGTCAGCGAGATGAAGCGCCGCGATGTCCCCTGCGTGTATCTCGACGTGACGCACGTCAACGGGGATTTCCTGCGGGCGCATTTTCCGACCGTTTATGAGCGCTGCCTGAGCGTGGGCATTGACATTACTCGCGATCCCATTCCCGTTGTTCCCGCGCAGCATTATCAGTGCGGCGGCGTCGTGACGGATTTGGACGGCGCGACGGTCCTGCCCCGTTTGTATGCGGCGGGCGAGGTGGCCTGCACGGGCGTACACGGCGCGAACCGGCTGGCCTCGAATTCGCTGCTGGAAGCGATGGTCTTCGCCTACCGCGCCGCCTGCCACACGCTCGCCTGCATTCGTTCCGGCCCGCCCCTGCCAGCGATTGCCGCCCCCGTCGGCGAGCCGGATTTGCCCGCTTCGCCGTCGAACCTAACCGCCGCGCGCGAACACATTCAGCGCGAAATGCAGCGCAACGTCGGCATCGTGCGAACCACTGCCGAGCTGGAAACGACGCGCGTTTTCCTCAAGACGCAATTGCAAACGCTCCCCCCGGCTCCAACAACGGTCGAAGGACACGAAACGCGCAACATCGCGCAGGTCGGCTTGCTGATTGTCGAGTCGGCGCTCCTGCGTCACGAAAGCCGGGGGCTGCACTACATTCTGGATTACCCGGAAACATTGGAGAGCGAGCGGCGCGACACCGTTCTCGACGCCAGCCTCGAACCCAATCTGGATCTCCATCGCGACCGGCAAGCGGCGGACACGCTGAGGGATCAGGACAGGGCGCGCACGACATGAAACCCCATCTTGAAACGCGCGTCGAATAAGATTGACAGAGAACGAGGTTTCAATCCCATTTTGAAAGGCGCGTTGAACGGGCAGAACGGGAATGAATACCCGTTCTGAAATGCGTAGCCCGCCTGCGCGGGCTAAATCCGCAATGCCGACGCGCGGGGGCAAAGTTCTTTCCCTACCTGCAACGGCAAAGGTTACGACCTTCGCTCCCTTCTCCCATGCAGGGAGAAGGGCCGGGGTTGAGGGTGGCCCC
>JBBRNU010000318.1:0-5849 GCA_038230115.1 Chthonomonadales bacterium
GAGGCGGCGCTTTCCGGCATCGGCAAGGGCAAGGAAGTGCATGAACACGTCTGGTATCGGCGGCAGTTCGCGGTTCCAAAAAACTGGCGGGCGCAAAACAAACGGGTTCTGCTTCACTTCGGCGCGGTGGATTGGGAAAGCGTGGTCTGGGTCAATGGCCGCGAGCTGGGGGCGCATCGCGGGGGCTACGCGCCCTTCGCTTATGACGTGACGGACGCGCTGAAGGCGGACGGGCCGCAGGAGGTCGTCGTGGCGGTCAACGATCCCGCCGATCCCAAAAAGGGCGCGTATCAGCCTAAAGGCAAGCAGCTGGGCAGCGAGGGCATCTGGTACACGCGCACGACGGGCATCTGGCAAACCGTCTGGCTGGAACCCGTAAGCGCGAACTACGTGCAGGCGGCGGAAATTCAGGGCGACCCGGCTTCAGGGCAGGCGCGGGTCATGGTTACGCTGGGCGGCGAGGGGAACGTGACGGTAACGGCGACCGTGAGCGGCAATGGCGTGTCTGTTTCCGGGCGTTCCGACACGACGAGCGGGGCCGAGGGCGCGCGGCAAATTGCGCTGACCGTGCCGAACCCCAAGCCCTGGACGCCGGAAACGCCGACGCTGTATGACGTGAAACTGACGGTCGCGCGCGACGGCAAGGTGGTGGACGAGGTAAAGACGTACTGCGCGTTCCGGTCGGTCGGATTGGCGGACAAGCGCGTCACGCTGAACGGCAAGCCGTACTTTTTGCGCGGCGTGCTGGATCAGGGGTTCTGGCCGGACGGCATTTACACGCCGCCCACCGACGACGCGATGAAAAACGAGGTGAGGGCGACGAAAGCGCTGGGCTTCAATCTGGCGCGCAAGCACGTCAAAGTGGAAGACCCGCGCTGGTACTATTACTGTGACCGGCTGGGATTGCTGGTCGCGCAGGATATGCCGTCCAGCCACAATCTGGAGCCGGACGGGGCGAAAGAAAATTTCGTGTCGGAGTGGCGCGAGATCATGGCGGCGACGCGGGCGCATCCGTCTATCATTCTGTGGGTGACGTTCAACGAGAACTGGGGCAATCCGCAGGCGTTTCAGGATTCGGTCGTGGAAATGACGCGCGCCAGCGATCCGACGCGCCCGATCATTGACGCTTCGGGGTGGACGCAGCGCGAGAAGACCGACCTGACCGATATTCACGATTACAGCAACGACCTGAAAAAGAACGCGCGGCCCGACCCGCCCCGAACGCGCTGGGTCGGAGAATATGGCGGCGTGGCCCTGCCGGTTGCGGGGCATACGTGGGTGCAGGGGTGGGGCTATCAGCAGGTTCGCACGCCGGACGCCCTGGTCGAAAAGTACCGCTTCCTGACCGATCAACTCAACGAAGCCCCCGGTTTGTCGGGTTTCGTGTATACGCAATTGACGGACGTGGAGCAGGAATTGAACGGTCTGCTGACGTATGACCGCGAGTTCAAAGCCCCGCCGGAGCAGTTCGCGGCGGTCAATCTGCGGAAACCGGCGGGAGGACGGTCAGCGCGCAGAAAAGCGGTAACGAAGCCGCTCGCCGCAGCTGCCGCTTCCCTCGTTCCTTGAGAAAAACGCTTCCCTTTCCCCGCCCTCATTCCTTATGGGGATCGCAGAGGGAAGGGAAGCTAATCTTTTGCTTTCGGTCAGTAATATCCTGCGACGCCCAGCAGCTCGCGCGTTTCTTCGTCGGCGTCGGGAAGGAGGGTGTCGGTGAGACCCTGCCCGTTGCCCGCCGAGGGCCGATCCACCTGCTTCATCCAGACGGGACTGTAGCCCAGAATCAGCAGTCTTCGTTTGGCGCTGCCCGGCAGGGTAGGCAGCGCCTTGTGCCAGAGGGAACTGTGGGAAGTGACGCAGGAACCGGCGGGAACCGTGAGCGTGACCTGACCGGGCTTGTCGGAATGATCGCCGGAGGGCAGGTCGTCGTCGCGCAGATGGGTGCGCGGGAGGACGACGAGCGGGCCGCTTTCCGGCGTGATGTCGTCCAGATAAATCAGGTTGTCCAGCACGACCGGGCGAAAGAAAAAGGGCGGCAGGGGATCGGGAACGACTCGCTGATGGAAGTGCCATTCGACCTGCTGATTGCCGACTTCGGGATAGGCGACGCGCAGCACGGTCGCATGAATCTGCACCTGCGGCCCCAGAACGGCGCGGGCGACCGAAAGCGTGGGCGAAAATTTCAGCAGCGCGTGGAATGCCGAATGCAGGTCAATCAGGTTGCGAATGAACAACCCGCCGAAACTGCCGCTGCCGCCTCGATTTCCGGCGGCTTCGGCGAGTTCGTCCGCGGCAGCGCGCAGCGTTTCTAAAAGTTCGCCGGAGACAAGCCGTTCCCGCACCATGTAGCCCTCTTCGACCAGCTGCCGCATCTGCTCCGCTGTCGCCTCGACCTTCACTTCGCGGGGCGGGTCGAGTTCAAAGCGCGTATTGCGAATTTTATAGGCCAAACTCGGAGGCGCGAGCGGCGGCGCGGCGCTATCAGGCATCGTTTTTTCCTTCCGCTAACTTCCCCTTTCCATGCAAACGGATCAGGGGATACTCAGCAGTTCGATCTCGAAAATGAGCGTGGCGTTGGGCGGGATAGGGCCGCCCGGCGTGCCGTTTTCGCCATAGGCCAGGCCGGGCGGCACGATCAGCCGTCGCCGCCCGCCCACGCGCATCGTACTCACGCCCTCGTCCCACCCCTTGATGACCTGCCCGACGCCGAGCGTGAATTGAAAGGGCTGATTGCGGTCGCGCGAGCTGTCGAACTTCGCGCCGTCCGGGAACGTGCCGACATAATGGACGGTGATCAAGTCGCCCTTTTTTGGTTTCGCCCCCCCGCCGATTTGCAAATCCGTGTATTGCAGGCCGGATTTCGTCGTAATTGTTTTTTCGGCCAGATCGGACGGTGGCGCAGGCGGGGCGGCAGGCTGCGTCAGGGTTTTGTCGTCCAGATAGTTGGCGCGATATTTCATGCCCGTGATGATTTCGCGCTCGTAGGGCGCGGCATCGGCGATCTGCGTCAAATGGCGCGCGGCCATGACCTGCGCGACAACGTCGGGAAAGGGGGCCAGGCTGCCCCGATTCACCTTGCGGTCGAACAAAGTCGCCATGCCCGCCTCGGATTTTACCACGTCGGCGACCACGCCCGATAGGGTTTGCCCGTTGACCGCAACCGCAACCGTTTCCTGCGCGGGCCAGTAGCGCGCTTTGGCGATTTCGATTTGCGCCACGCGAAACGCCTTGCTGTGCCGCCCCGCCCGCTGAAAGACCGCCGTCAGCCGCTTGTCTTCGATCACCTTGCGAACCGCGTCCAGGCCGGTCAATTCCGCGCCGCTGCCGGGGTCAATGGCGACGAGCGTGTTGTCCCGGTTGACGTCCAGCCCGTAAACGTGAAAGTCGCGGGCATAATCGTCGGGCTTTTCGGCTTTTTCGCGCGCCAGGACTTCCATCAGCGAATGTTTGCCGTCGTCGTAGGTGATGAACTGCAGAAAGCCGATGGAAACGAATCCGGTGTCATAGGTATTGACCGAATCGAAGCCGCCTTCAAGCCGGGAAACCGCTTTGGCGACGCGCTGTTCGGAGGCGTTGAACCCGGCGGCGGCGAAAAGCGGGTCGAGTTCCGCGTCGCTCAGGTCGCGCAGGGGTTTGCCATACGAGACGGTTCCCTGCGCGAACCGATAGTAGGCGTAGCGCGGGCGCGTGGTCACGTTGTCGGCGTAGGCGTAAATTTCGCTTCCTTCCTCAAACGTGATCTGCGTTTGCAGCGGCGCGACGGCCTGCGCGAACGGAGGCGGGTCGCCGACCGCAGCCAGCAGCGCGGCGGGAATGAGGCCGGGGGCGGGCGGCGCGGGCGTTCGGGACGGGGCGGACGGATGGCTGGCGAGCGCGGCGTTAGCGGCGTCGGCTACCGTCTGCGCCTGCCAGCGGTCGTAGGCAACTTTTGCCGCGATCCATTTTTCCCATTCGGCGACGTTGGGCGCGGCGGCGGTCGGGTCTTGCGTGGGCGGGGTTTTCCCCGCCCCAATCGCATTCTGGTAGTTCCAGAACCAGAGCGAGGCCGGGGGCGTCAGACGAACCTGCCATAGCCCGGTTTTGGCGGCGTCGGGCGGCAGACCGGTCGTCATGCGGCCCGGCGCGTTCCAGAACGCGACGATGCGGGCGCGCTCGGCGTCGGTATAAACGGGCGGGGCGGGGGGAACGGTCGGGGTTTGACCGGCGACGCCGCCCGCAAGAAACAGCGCGCAAAGGGTAGAACGCAGCATAAAAACTTCCTGAGTGTGATTGGCGAACGGACGCTTCACGGGCGACTTCCCGGATGGACGACGGCAAGGCAGGTTCGATCACCGTTGGATTTTGGTTCGCTTTCAATCGGACAAAAAACTCTGGCCGGCTGCACGCGGGCGATCCTATTTCGCGCACAAATGCTTGAGAATTAGCGGGCAAATAGCGGTTGCGTCGAGAACCGGGGCGGCCAGCAAATCGGTCTGCTGCGTGATGACGAGCGGCCCGGCGTCCAGGCTGTCCGTGACGCGCCCATGCGAGCCTTTGACGAGCGAGGCGTTGAGCGGAATCACGTCCATCAGGTAGCGAAAGCCGAGTTTTTTCTTCGCTAACGTCAGCCCGATTTTCACCGGAGCGAGACGCAGGTTCGGGTCGAGAAACAGTTCCGCCGGATCGTAACCGGGCTTGCGATGAATGTCAACGGTGCGAGCGAAATCTGGAGCCTTGTCGTCGTCGTTCCAGTAATAGTAGGTGAACCAGGCGTCGGCGCGCGAAATCGCCACGAAATCGCCGGACCGGGGATGATCGAGATGATAGGCTCGCTTGCCCGCGTCATCCAGCACGGTTTCCATGCCCGGCGTTTGTTCCAGCAGTGCGCGCACCTGATTGGCGCGGCTTGGATCGTTCACGTAAACGTGGGCGATTTGATGGTCGGCGACCGCGAAGGCCGCGCTCGCGCCCGCGTCCAGCAGTTCCCGCCCCAGTTCTTCTCGAACCGCCAGCAGTCCCGCCGCCCGCAGTATCCGATTGAGGTGGATGGGCGTTGTTACGTCGGTGATGCCGTATTCCGAAACGACAACGACCTGCGCGCCCCGCGCCTGATAGAAGGCGATCAGGTCGCCGCAAACGGCGTCAACGGCCTGCAAATCTGCGGCGATGGACGGATGATGCGGCCCGACCCGCTGCAAGTTGTAATCCAGATGCGGCAGGTAAATCAGGGTCAGCGTCGGGCTGTGCTGCGTTTCGACTCGCTTGGCGGCTTCGGCGATCCACTGCGAGCATTTGATGGTCGTGCGCGGCCCCCAGAAATCGAACAGCGGGAAGGTTCCGAGTTCGCGCTGCAGGGTGTCGCGGAGGTCGGCGGGGCGCGAATACACGTCGGGCAGCTTGCGGCCATCGGCGGGGTACATCGGGCGTGGCGTGACTGAGAAATCCGCCCCGGAGTACATATTGTACCACCAGAAGAGGTTGGCGCAGGTGAACGTCGGGTCGAGCGCGCGGGCTTTGTCCCAAATTTTCGCGCCCTGTATGAGGTAGTTGGACTGCCGCCAGAACTTGATTTCGCACTCGTCGCGGAAGTACCAGCCGTTGCCGACGATGCCGTGCGCGTCGGGCGTCGTCCCGGTCAGGTAGGTGGCCTGCGCCGAACAGGTCACGGCAGGCGTGACGGCGCGAACCGGCGCGACCCGCCCGGCATCGGCGAACGCGCGCAAATGCGGCGTGGACGCGCCGAGTAGTTCCGGGGTCAACCCCACCACGTTAATCACGACCGTTTTTTGCATAGGCGAATCACGAATGCCAGTTCGAAAACCTGGCGAGCGCGCGTAAAACGAATCAATTTGAAGCGCCGACAAGAGAAC
>JBBRNU010000319.1:0-5840 GCA_038230115.1 Chthonomonadales bacterium
AAGGATCGAATTCACCGCGCCCGAACTGACCGAAGGCGAAGAGGTAGAACTCATCGTCCTGCGCTCCAGTCCCCCAATTCCCCCCGAAATAACGGCCCAGCCTCCGGCCTTCGCTTCCGCGTGGGAATGGCTGCAATCCCTGACGCCCATCAAGCGCACTGCGGAAGAATGGGCCGAGATAGAACGTGAAATGCGGGAGGAAAAAAATTCATGGGGCGATTAACGCTGCCTGACGCTGGCTTGATCTACGCGGACGCGCAGATTGCCGTTTACACAACGGAAGACAATCCGGTGTACGCGGCAGTCTGCGCTCCCATCTGGCAGGCGGGCGGCGCGGCATCCGTCGTTTCCAGCGAATTGATCCTGCTGGAAACTTTGGTCAAACCCTATCGCGAAAATGATGTCGCGCTGCGAACACGCCGCGAAGCCCTCTGGCAGCAGGCCAACACGCGCCTATTCCCCATTACGCAGGACATATTGCACGAGGCGGCGCGGCTTCGCGCGCAGATTCCCGGCCTCAAAACGCCTGACGCCATCCACGCGGCGACGGCCCTATTCCACAACTGCGCGCTTTTCGTCAGCAACGATGTCGGCTTTCGGCGCGTTCCCGGCCTGCCCCTCGTTCTTCTCGACGACGTTCTCGCCGCCCCTTGACAACAGATCGGCACGACGGGCGGGAGCGCAGACGTCGAGGCGTTCCACGGTCGAAAGAAGTGGTTCGAACGTTATCAGTGTCAGGAGGACTTAACTCGCCGCGCGCCTGGCGGCTCGGTCGCGCACCAGGTCGGCGAGGGCCACCAAGACGACATAGCGCAGGCGGAATTCCTGTTCCATCCCCGGCCCGCTCTGACGTTTGGCCTCGCCGGACAGGTTCGCGCGCATCTGATCGCGCACCTCGTGATGCCGCCGCGCCACATCTTCGGGTAAACTCTCCGTGTCTACGTCAATCGCGGCCTGCGCGCTTTCGCCCTGCCCGTAAATTTTGAAAACCGTGCCGGACAAATTGCGGTAGTAACCGTAGTACAGGCCGCTTTTCGTGTCGCTCGGCGTCGTCACCCGGTCCACAATCCGTATCGCCTCGCCCTCGCGTATCCTGAGCATCACGCCGCCTCCTTGAATGGGTAACACAATGAAGTGTCTATGTGTCTACTAATCTAATTGTACCCGAAGCCGGGTCGTGGCGCAAGAACTTTTTCGCTTAATTCGGCCCGCCCCGAAAAAGAAATTTCCGTCGCGGTCGCCAGCGATTTCGCAAGAACGGCCCGCCCGGAAATTGTATTTATGCTCGCGGGGGTCAGACAAGCCGGGCCTGTAAAAGACCCGGCAGGGAGGCTTCGCCAACCGTCCTCGCGGACGGGACACGGAGCGACGGTCAAACGTTTCTCTTCCCTCGCGGACGCAGCGACTTTTTGCCGTAAATGTCTCCGCGTTCTCTCTGTGCCTCGGTGTCTCTGTGGTTCAAACCCTGACTCAACAGCATCTTGGCGCGAACGTCTTTGCGTCCGTGAGGACGCCCAGCGTAGCGCGCGAAGCCTCGCAGACGGGTCTTTTATAGGCCCGGCTAACGCGCCCTTGCAGGACAACGAACGACGGCGACAGCACAGGTAAATTCTCAACTCACGCAGACCCGCATAGAAAGGAATTGGACTTTTGATCCGTTTACACTCGCGCGCGGCCCGGTTGGTTTTGCTGGCCGCGCTCCTGCCGCTCACGCTTTCCGCCCGCGCACAGGAGAAGGAAACTCCGAAACTGCTGCGGCAGCCGACTCTGAGCGCCACCTCGGTCGCGTTCGTCTATGGCGGCGATCTGTGGCTCGCGCCCCGTGCCGGAGGCGTCGCCCGCCGCCTGACCGCCAACCCCAGCGTGAAGCGCTACCCGCATTTTTCCCCGGATGGCAAAACCATCGCCTTCACCGGCAATTACGATGGCAACAGCGACGTGTATTTGATTCCCGCTGAGGGCGGCGAACCGAAACGCTTGACGTATCATCCGATGGCCGATGACGTCATGGGCTGGACGCCGGACGGCAAATCCGTCCTGTTCCGGTCGGCGCGCACATCGTTCAGCGGCAGGTTCACCAAACTCTTCACCGTCCCGATTGCGGGCGGGCAGGAACAGGAACTGCCGCTTCCCGAAGGCACGCTCGCCAGCTACTCGCCCGACGGCGCGAAAATCGCCTACAATCGCATCGAGCGCGAACTGAACTCGTGGAAATGGAAACGGTATCGCGGCGGGATGCAGGCGTACATTTCGATTTACGACCTGGCGAAGAACACGTATTTCGAGGTTCCGCATACCGACACGACGGATATTTTTCCGATGTGGGCCGGAAACAAGATTTATTTTCTTTCCGACCGCACCGGCACGGCCAACCTGTTCTCGTATGACACGCGCAGCAAGGCGGTCGCCCAGCTGACTACTTATCGGGACTACGACATCAAATGGCCGAGCCTAGGGAACGACGCGATCGTGTTCGAGCAGGGCGGCGTTCTCCGCACGTTCGATCTCGCCACGCAGAAGGTTGCGCCGATCCCGATTCAGGCGCAAAGCGATCTGGCCGCAACCCGGCCCGGTTTGCGCCGCGTCGAGGCCAACCTGGACGCGGCGGGCATTTCGCCGTCCGGGTCGCGAGCCGTGTTTGCAGCGCGCGGCGAAATCTTCACGGTTCCCGCCAAAAAGGGCGACACGCGCGACATTACGAACTCGCCCGGAGCGCGTGAAATTGATCCGGTCTGGTCGCCCGACGGCAAAAACATCGCCTACTTTTCCGACCGCAGCGGCGAATACGAGGTTTATGTTCGCCCGCAGGACGGAACCGGGGTCGAAACGCGCCTGACGACGGATGGCAGCGTGTACCGCACGGGCCTGAACTGGTCGCCCGACAGCAAAAGCCTGCTTTACACCGACGCCGCGATGCGGCTCTGGATGGTCACGCTGGCCGACAAGAAGCCGATCCTGATCGACTCCAGCGCGCTCGGCCCCATTAGTTTGGGACGCTGGTCTTCCGACAGCAAATGGATCGTCTACGCCAAAACACAGTCCAACACAAACGGCGCGCTGACGCTGTACTCGGTCGCGCAGCAGAAGGCGTTTACGATTGGCGACGGGCGCTTCAACGATCACGACGCCGTGTTCGACCTGAACGGCAAGTATCTGTACTTTCTTTCGGAGCGGACGTTCGCGCCCACCGTCCTGGCCCCGGAAATCAACATCAGTTTCCAGAACATGACCGGCGTGTACGCGCTCGCCCTGCAAGCCGACTCGCCCTCGCCGCTCGGCCCGGAAAGCGACGAGGAAAAACCGAAGGACGACGCCCCGATTTCCGACGCCGCCAAACCCGATGCGGCCAAGCCGAACCCGCCAAAACTCGATCCGGTCAAGCCCGCGCCACCGGTTCCCGCGCCCGCCGTCGCGGACGCCAAGCCCGCCGTTCCCGCCGCGCCCAAGCCCGACGCCAGCGTGATCAAGATTGACCTGGACGGGTTGTATCGGCGCGTCATCGGCCTGCCGATCAGCGCGGGCAATTACGCGAAGTTGAACGCGGGCAGCGGCAAGTTATTTTATCTCAGCGCGAACGCCCTGCATCAATACGACCTGACGGCCCGCGCCGACACGACGCTCATCAGCGGCATTCAGGATTACGACCTGACCCCAACCGCGACGAAAATGCTGTATTCGGCTCCCGGCCCGGCTTTCGGGATCGTGGACGTGGCGCCGGGCGGCACGGTCGGGGCGGGGGCGTTGACCCTGAAACTGGAAATGCGAACCGACCCCCGGCAGGAGTGGAAGCAGATTTACAACGAGGTCTGGCGGCTGGAGCGCGACTTCTACTACGACCCGAAAATGCACGGCCTGAACTGGCGGGCGATTGGCGACCGCTACGCCAAACTGGTTCCCGGCGTCACGCACCGCGACGACCTGACCTACCTGCTGAGTGAGCTGGCGGGCGAGCTGAACACGTCGCACGCTTTTGTGTCGGGAGCCGAAACCCCGCAGGTGAAGCAGGTCAATGTGGCCCTGCTCGGCGCGGACATGCAGGCGGACGGCGCGTATTACCGTTTCAAGAAAATCTACGGCGGCGAAAACTGGGACGCCAGCCGCCGCGCGCCGCTCACCGAACCCGGCGTGTCCGTGAAAGAGGGCGATTACCTGCTCGCCGTCAATGGCGTTCCGCTACGAACCGACATGAACTTTTACGCTGCGTTCGAGGGGCTAGCCGACAACACGCTGACGCTCAAAATCAACAGCAAGCCTTCGGACGTCGGGGCGCGCGAGGTGAAAGTCAAGCCGGTCAGCAGCGAAACGACCCTGCGCTATCTCGATTGGGTGGAGACCAACCGGCGGCGCGTCGAGGCGGCGACCGGCGGGCGCGTCGGCTACGTTCATGTTCCCAACACCGCCACCGAGGGCATCACGGAGTTTGGCAAGGCGTTCTATGCGCTAGGCGACAAAGACGCCCTGATCGTGGACGAGCGTTACAACAGCGGCGGCTTCATTCCCGACTTTTTCGTCGAGAAACTGGGCCGCAAACTCCTCAGCGTTTTCACGCCGCGCTATGGCATGGACGGCTTTTCGCCGGGCGGCGCGGTGTACGGCCCGAAAGTGATGCTGGTGAACGAGTGGGCCGGGTCGGGCGGCGATGCGTTTCCGGCCTTCTTCCGCCGCGCGCAGATCGGGCCGATTATCGGCAAGCGCACGGCGGGCGGGCTGGTCGGCATCATCGAGTCGCGCTCGCTGATGGACGGCGGCTCGATTGCCGTGCCGCAATTCGGTCTCTGGTCGCCGCAGGACGGGAAGTGGATCGCGGAAAATCACGGCGTAGACCCCGACGTCGAGGTCAGCAACACGCCCGATCTGGTGCGAACGGGCCATGACCCGCAGTTGGAGCGGGCGATTGCCATGATCCAGGAGCAGCTGAAGAAGAACCCGCCGCGCAAGCTGCAACATCCCCCGTTCCCGACGGACAAGCTGGCGGGCGGGTAGAAATGGGGACGGACGGGAAGAGAGCGACGGAAATAAATCCCCGCGCTGAAACGCACAGACCCCCTTCGTGGCCTGAAATGCACAATGCCGAGGGCTGGAGCGCGTATTCAACCCGCGCAGGCAGACGAGGCAGAACAACCTTCAGCCAAGTCGGTATTTTAGCCCGCGCAGGCGGGCTAGCGTTTCAGAACGGGGTTTCAATCCCTTCTGCAGTGTTTCAGAACGGGGATTCATTTCCGTTCTGCTCGTTTCCGCTCTGCTCTATTCAGGCGATCAGGTTGGCGCAGCGGAGAAGGGCCAGGTCGGACAGAATAACGTCCCCTGGCCCTTGCGCCGCCAGACGGTGCGTCTCGTCCAACACAAAGGCGTGGTCGGCCAACTGTGCGGCGATGGCGAGGTCATGCGTGGCGGTGACAAGGGTTTTCCCGGCGGCGTGGAGCTGGAGGAGGAGGGCGAGCAGTTCCGTTTGCGAGCGCGGGTCTAAACCGGCGGTTGGCTCGTCGAGTAAGAGGACGTCGGGATTGATGACGAGGACGCTGGCGAGCGCGACTTTTTTCTTTTCGCCGCCGGAAAGATGAAAGGGCGCGCGGTCCAGAAGGCGGTTCAGCCCCATCAGGGCGGCGACGTCGCGCAGGCGCTGCTCTATTTCCTCGACGGCCAGCCCCATTTGCAGCGGGCCGAAGGCGATTTCTTCGCGCACGGTCGGCGAAAATAACTGCGCGTCGCTGTTTTGAAACAGAAAACCGACCCGGCGCCGAAACCGATAGGCCGCGCGCTCGTCACGCAGTCCGGCTTCGGTCAGGGGAACGCCGAACGCTTCGACCCGCCCCTTCGTGGCGAACAGCAGGCCCGCCAGA
>JBBRNU010000320.1:0-5818 GCA_038230115.1 Chthonomonadales bacterium
GATCGGCGTGACGATTTCCTTGCCGCTGATTTTGCCCCCGGCGAAGAGGGCGATGGCGGCCTGATATGCCCGCTCCCAATCCCACAGGGGGTAGCTCCGGTCGGGGTTGGCCCATCCCTCCCACGCCTGACTGCCAACCAGCGTAGGCCGGTTGTGGTGAAACTCCTCGTTGAGATGCAGTTGGCTGGCATCCTTCGGCCCCCAGGGTACGTGGACGACCGTGCCGCACTGCCGAATGCACCGAACGGCGTCGTGCAGCGCGGCCCCGTTCCCCGACGTTTCGATGGCGACATCCACGCCGTGTTTTTGCGTGGCAATCTTGATTTCCAGCGCGGCGTCGCTTCGCAGGGGATCGAAGGCGGCATCGGCTCCCATCGCCAGCGCCGCCGCGCGGTGGGCAGGCAGCGGGTCTACGGCAAAGACGCGATTTGCGCCCCCGGCGCGGGCGATCTGCACCGCCAGCAGGCCGATTGCGCCCAGCCCGTAAACCGCCACGTCGTCGCCGATGCGAACATTGCCGTCGCGCACCGCCACAAAGGCCACGTGAGCGGGTTCGGCGCAAACGGCGTCTTCGGGCGTCAGTCCTTCCAGCGGGCGCAGTTTCGCTTCCGCGCACTGATGAATTTCACGTATTTGCCCGCTGCCAAACACGCGGTCGCCCGGTTTCCAGCGCGTGACGCTCGCGCCCGTTTCCGTCACCACGCCGACGATCATGTTGCCGATGCCGCGCTCCAAAGGCGGCGGGGCGGGCGCGTCAGCCGTTTCCGGGGGCGAAGGCAGGAACATACGCAGTTCGCTATCCCAACGCTTCTGACTGAACACGCTGCCGCTGAGAAGCTGCCCTTCGGTTCCATGCTTGGGCGAGGCGAACTGCACTTGAACGCGCACGTCATTCGCGCCCAAATCGGGCAGCGTATACTCGCGCAGATAAAATTCGGTTCCGTCGAGGGTTCTGATGGCGCGTGGCATAGCGTCTCCGTTTCCGCGGACTGACCGCAGGCTGAGAGGAAACTGCGCCCATTGTAACGAGGAACCGCGCCGCTGTCAAGACGCCGGGAACCGAGTTGGCATTTCTGAGGTGAACAACGGGCAGGGCTTGCATCGGGGCGCGGAATTTGTTATGATGGGGCATGAAAGCGAAGCGTTCTTCCGTTTCCGTCTCTCCCGATGCCGCCGCGCCCGGACTGGCGCAGGATAAGACCGCGCCGGTTCCGACCGCTACGCGCGGCATCACCCTGCGCGCCCTGCTGCTCGGCCTCGCCCTGACGGTTCCCAACACCTACTGGATCACCGTCGTGGAAGTCCGGTGGTACACGCTGGACGGAACCAGCCTGCCGCTCTTCATCACGCCGATTTTTTTTCTCTTCTGGCTCGTTGTGCTGAACCTGGGCCTGCGCCGTTTATCCCCTCGCCGCGCGTTGGTTCAGCCGGAACTGCTCACTATTTACATCGTCCTGGTCGTCGGCACGCTGCTGGCCGGGCATGACATGTTTCAGAACCTGTTCGGCGTCATCGGTCACGCCGACCGCTTCGCCAACAGCGAAAACAAATGGCAGGACTTGTTTTTCGCGTTCCTGCCCTCGTTCTGGCTGGCCCGCGACCCGACCGCCCTCAAGGGATTTTATCAGGGCAGCGTGAACCCCTACGATCCGCGCTTCTGGGGGCCGTTCGTCCTGCCCCTGGTCTGGTGGTCGCTCTTCATCGGCACGCTGATCGCGATTTGCCTGTGTCTCAACATTCTCATTCGCGCGCAGTGGAGCGACAACGAGCGCCTGGCCTTCCCCATCGTTCAACTGCCCCTCGCGCTGACCGACCCGCCCAGCGACATCGCGGGGAAAATCGGAGCGCCCGGCGCAAAATTGCTCGCAAACCGCACGATGTGGGTCGGTTTCGCTCTCGCCGCGCTCATAGACATCATCAACGGGATGCACACGCTGTATCCGGCATGGCCCTATCTTGAAGGCGTGAAGCTCTACAACGTCGGCCAGTTCGTGACCGCGCCGCCCTGGAACGCAATCGGCGCGACCAATATCTCGATGTACCCGTTCGCCATCGGGCTGGCGTTTTTCGTGCCGCTGGATTTGTCGTTTTCGTGCTGGTTTTTCTTCGTGGCGCGCAAGTTGTTTCAGGTTTACGGAGCGGCGGCAGGTCTGGACGGGGCGGCGAACGTCGGCTTCCCCTACTTCGAGTCGCAGGCGAGCGGGGCGTGGATCGCGTGGGGGCTGACGATTGCGTGGGCCTTGCGCGCCCCGGTTCGTCGGGCGTGGGCGATGGCGTTTCACGCGGGCGACAGCGACGCTCGGCGTGATCCAAGCGCGGCCCGGCAATATCGGGGGGCGTTTGTCGGCATCGGCGTCGGGCTGATCGTTCTGGCCGGGTTCTGCGAGCGCGTCGGGCTGTCGGCTCCCATCGCGCTCGCGTTCTTCGCCCTCTATTTTCTGCTGGCGCTGACCCTGACACGAGTGCGCGCCGAATTGGGAACGCCGCACGAGATTTATTTCGTCAATCCGCGCCAGATATTGGTGACGCTGCTGGGCAGTCAGGCCGTCGGCGCGCAGAATTTGACGACGATGTCGGTCATGTACTGGTTCAACCGGGGCTATCGCTGCCACCCGATGCCCAACCAACTCGAAGCCATGAAGATGGGCGAGTCGGCGCGCGTTCGGCAGTCGTCCCTTTTGTGGCTGCTTGTCATGGCATTCGTGTGGGGAACCGTCGTGGCGCACTGGGCCAACCTACACGTCACGTTCGCCGAGGGCGCGACGGCGCGGGCGGCGGGGTTCAAACGATGGGTGGGGGAGGGCAGTTTCAATCCGCTGCAAGCCTGGCTGCAAACGCCGGTTATCGCCAATCCGACGCAAATTAGTTATCTGGCCGCCGGTTTCTTGATGGTTTTGTTTCTGCGCGTGATGCGCGGCAGTTTATTGTGGTGGCCGTTCCACCCCGCCGGGTATGCGCTCGCTGTGTCGTTCGCCCTCGATTACTTCTGGTTCTGCTTCTTCATCGCGTGGGCCATCAAAGCGCTCCTGGTGCGCTTCGGCGGCATGAAATCGTACCACGCGGCGATCCCGTTTTTCCTGGGCCTGATTCTGGGCGATTACGTGGTCGGCTCGCTCTGGTCGCTCTACGGCCCGCTTCAGCATCTGCAAACCTACAAAATTTATATTTAATCGGTCCCCCTCACGCAGGCGCTTTGTATCCGCGGCGATGAAATTCGGGGCTATAAAAGCTTCGAATCAGGGCTGCCTGCGTAAAGGGAGGCCATAATTCAGTCGGCAAGCCGTTGCCTGCCTGATTTTTCGACCCGCCGAAAACGCTGCTGCTGAGGACATACGCGCGCGGGAAAATAAATTTTTCTGGTTTTCGACAATTTTATTGCTTCTTCACGCAGAAATGGCAGGAATGCCGCGTCAGGACGGTGAACAGCCTTCTACCAAAACCTTTGGAAGGAGCGATGATTCATGGAAGCTTACTGCATGAAGTGCAAGCAGAAACGAGAGATGAAGGACGCGCAGCCCACGACAATGAAAAACGGCAAGCCCGCGACGACGGGCATCTGCGCCACCTGCGGCACGAAACTGTTCAAAATCGGCAAAGCGGAATAACGATTCCCTCTTGTCGCGTTTGTCCGCGCATTCTGAAAAGTCAGGCTTTCCGAATCCTACCCTTCGGAGCCTGACTTTTTTGCGCGCCCCTTTCGCAAACTTGAGGATTGCAAGCGTCCGTCATAATTCCGCCAGGCTGTTCCGTCGGCTCGATTACGGGCTATTCGACTCGCGAATTGCCAGCAGAAGGGCGTTCAGGCTTGCGCGAAGCAGGGGCGCGAGTTCGGGATGCGACGCGATGCCGGGGGCGTCGAGCTTTTTACCCGCGAGCGGAACCGCCGCGCACGCCGGGATAATCACGCGCGCCGTCATGACCCGGAGCGTTTCCATCAGCGACGCCTGCGCGTAAGTGGCGTGCGGCGCGGCGTTGAGCAGGGCGACCGGCTTTTCGACAAACTCGCCGCTGCCAACCACCCAATCGAGCGCGTTTTTCAGCGCTCCCGGAACGCCGTGCGCGTATTCCGGCGAGGAAATCAACACGCCGTTCGCGGCCCGCAGACGGTCGCGCCAGTCCAAAACCGTCGGCGGCTCGCTCGCCTCCAGGTCGGGATTGAAGTAGGGCAGCGCGCCCAGCCCGTCGTAAATCGAAATCGCGACGCCTTCCGGGGCCGTCAGCCCCATCGCGCGCAGCAGCGTCGTGTTCGAGGAAGCGTCGCGCAGGCTTCCCGAAATCGCCAGTATCTCCATGCCGCTCCCTCGCCTTGAAATCCCTTTGCCGCCCGAATGCATATTCCCGTTGCCCGCCGCGCAGGTTCGCTTTATACGACTGCAGAAGAAGACCGGTTGCGGGAGATGGTCTCCCAGACGGGCGAAAACGAATTATTCGCTTTCGCAAAAGGCGTTTCTTCGCTCTGGCGCGGCCTTCGCCTTGCGCGGGAACCAGACACGCGCTTGCAGCGTAATTTTCAATGCAGACAACGCCTCCGCGCGTTTGAACTTCGCTAACTTAAACTACCCGGCCGGCAACGTCAGGAACGCAGCGTCGCGCTCCCCTTGTTTCCCGCTGTAACGTTTCCGATACTTCGCTACCAAAACATCGGGAATGAACCGCAAGAAAGAGCGCCATGTGGATTGTCCAACTTGCCCTGCGGCGTAAATTTACCTTTGTGGTCGTGGCTCTGCTCCTCGCCCTGCTGGGCGGACTGACCATCGTTCGCACGCCCACCGACATTTTCCCCAACATTGACGTGCCGGTCGTCAGCGTCATCTGGCAGTTCGGCGGCCTGACCCCCAAAGAGATGGAAGGCCGCATCGTTTCCACCAGCGAGCGCGTCATGACGACGACGGTCAACGACATCGAACACATCGAGTCGCAAATCTATCCCGGCATCGGCGTTATCAAGATTTACTTTCAGCCCGGAGCCAACGCGCAAACCGGCGTCGCGCAGATCACCGCCATCAACCAGACCATTCTGCGCGCCTTCCCGCCCGGAACTACCGCCCCCCTGATCATCCAGTACAGCGCGTCCAGCGTGCCGGTGCTGCAGCTTGGCCTGAGCAGCCAGAGCCTGTCGCAGTCGCAGCTGTACGACTTCGGAACCAACTTCCTGCGAACGCAGTTGGCGACCGTGCAGGGCGCGTCAATCCCCCTGCCTTATGGCGGCGCGAGCCGTCAGATTCAGGTAGACCTTGACATTCCCGCGCTCCAGGCTAAAGGCCTGTCGCCCCAGGACGTGATTAACGCCGTCAGCGCGCAAAACCTGATTGCCCCGTCGGGAACCGTAAAAATCGGCGCGCGGGAGTACAACGTTCGCACCAACGAGCAGCCCGACGCTATCGAAGATTTCAACGACCTGCCGGTAAAGACCATCAACGGAGCGATCATTCGCATGCGCGACGTGGCTTTCGTGCATGAAGGCCACTCGACCCAGACGAACATCGTCACGCAAAACGGACAGCCCGGCGTACTGATGACGATCCTCAAGAACGGCAACGCTTCCACAATTGACGTTGTGAACCGGGTCAAAGCCGCGCTCAAAGGGGCGGCGGCGACGCTTCCGCCCGGCGTCCATCTGGAAATGCTGTTCGACCAGTCTGTTTTCGTCAGCGCGTCGGTGCAGGGCGTGATCCGCGAGGCGATCATCGCGGCCTGTCTGACCGCCCTGATGATCCTGCTTTTCCTCGGAAGCTGGCGCAGCACGCTGGTTGTCGCGACTTCGATCCCGCTCTCGATTTTGAGTTCGCTCATCCTGCTCGGCGCGCTCGGCCAGACC
>JBBRNU010000321.1:0-5789 GCA_038230115.1 Chthonomonadales bacterium
CGCCGCGCCGAAATGCCTGCCGCGCCCCTGAACGGGATGCGCCGCGCGGCGCGACACCCAACTCGCCGCGCAAACGGAGGCAGGACAACAGCATGGAAGAACTTGCAGACTCTTGCAAAACGCGGGCGGACGCGGCGCGAAAGACGGCAGGACAACAGCATGGAAGAACTTGCAGGGCGAACGGCCCTGGTCACCGGCGCATCAAGCGGTATCGGGGCCGCCATCGCCCAATTTTACGCCCGGCGCGGAATGCGGGTCAGCGTGCACTACCATCGTAACCGGGACGGCGCGCAGGCCACGCTCGACTCGCTGCCCGGCGACGGTCACTTTGCATTGCAAGCCGATGTCGCCGACCCCGACGCGGTTCGCGCGCTCCTCGGCGACGCCCGGCGCGCGTTGGGCCGACTCGATGTCCTGGTCAACAACGCGGGCGTGTACGAAACGCAACCCTTCGACACGCCCGATTACGACGATTGGCAGGCGGGCTGGCGGCGCACGCTCGACACCAACCTGATGAGCGCGGTTCATGCGACCTATAGCGCCCTCCCCGCCATGAAAGCGCAGGGCGGCGGCAAAATAATTAACGTCGCGTCCCGCTCCGCCTTTCGCGCCGAAACCGACGCCCCCGCGTATGCCGTCAGCAAAGCGGGCCTGGTCAGCCTGACCCGCTGTCTGGCCCGCGCCGAAGCCAAAAACAACATCCTCTCCTACTGTATTGCGCCGGGCTGGGTCGAAACGGCGATGGCCCGCGACGGCATGGCGACGATGGAAGCCGAGATTGTCGCGCAAATCCCGCTGGGGCGCATTGCGTCAGTTGAAGACGTCGCCGGAGTCGCGCTTTTCCTCGCCTCCGACGCCGCCAACTACCTCACCGGCATTACCATGCTCGTGGCGGGCGGCTCGTGGCTGCAAACCTGAGCGAATGACGGCGCGGCGATACGGAAGCCATTTTCAGCAGGCCAAATTTTCCGCGCCTTGCTAACGCTGCCCGCGCTGCATGGGTAGGGGGCAGGAAAGGCTGTCCGCTGTTTCCAACAACACGCAGCCTGCCACGCAAGTTTGTACGCTTATCAGAACAGCGTCGAAGCGCCGTCCGCCGGATGAGCGGGCGAGGCGGTAAGTTGAGTGGATTGTTTACGCTGGCAGTTATTTTGCAGGCGTAAACGAGAATGACGTGATAACGATCTCGACTTCCTTGCTGTCGGAGGGGGGGGCGCCGTGAAACAGCCAGAGGTTAAGATGGACGGGAAGGCGCTGCTGCGGAACGGCGCGTTTGTCGGAAGGCGCAAACGTCCAATACGCAATCTCGTTTTTGCCATCGGCGTCGGTACGGGGGCCGGCGAGCGATTGCAGCGTCACTTTGTCCGGTTCGCGAATGAAGTTGTGCGTGGTATAAGCGGATGCGGACGGGTCTGCATCGCCTAATTTGAAGTCGAACGTGTGCGAGGCGTCGGGGGCGATTTTGCCCGCAGCAGGGTAAACGGTATAGTTGCCGTTCGGCCATTTGGGATTGCCCCACCGGGCGAACTCGATGTCTATCTCGTTCGTGCCGTCCCCGCCGACTTCCGGGGTCGGATAGTCGAACAGGCCCAGGACGACGTTGCGATCCAAGCGGTCAATGCGCCCGATGACCTGGAATTGGTAACGCCCCATACCGAACGTTTCTTTGCTGGTCAGTTCCGCGCATTCCCACCGCGCCGGGACCGATGTTGTCTTGCCCGCCGCGCGCGTTATTTTCAGGTGCAGCCTTCCCGCTTTGTCCACCCGGACGTTGTTCGGGTTCCACTGATTCGGGCCGGGGCCGCCACTACCTGTCGCTCTTACTTCCCACGTCAGGCCAAAAACCCGGAGCGTTTTCACCGCTTCCTGCGCCCCCGCCCTGTTTCCGCTCATCCGCGCCACGCTACCGCTCACCAGCAGCGCGCCGCAGAGAATAAGTAAGCGTTTCGTAGCCATCGTCTTCCTTCTTCATTCCTCTTCACGCGGTAATTCGCGCTGGATACGCCACTGTTTCCAATGCCCCAACAACCGCGCGGGTAGTAATGCTGTCTGACATCGCTGACATGAAAAGCGACCTTCCGCCAGCTCAAGAAAGTGAATTCCAATGAATCCCCCGGTTCCTGAACTGGCGAAGGCCGTTTTTGCGTTGAACGCTTTGCTGCAGGCGCCGGCGTCTGGTTTGCGGACAGCCGCCGGTCAACCGGTCAGGGGGTTCGCTGCCCCATATTGCCAGCGGCTGCGTTGCTCTGTGTCCCGTGCTGCTGACCGGGCGGCGACGCCTGCACGTTGCCCGCGTTGCCGTCGCCGACCGTTCCTCCGGTCGCCCCCTTGAACAGAACGTAGCCCACCAGGACTACCAGGATCGCTACGACCGCCGCCACGGCGGAAACGGGAATGGATTTTCGTCCCATGTTGTTTTTGGCCTCCTTTTACTACGCACGCTTTGCACTGGTTCGGACAGTCAGGCTCTCTTCTCAGTTGTTCGGGCAGTACGTGTCCCACGACTTGACCGGCCAGTAGCCGAACTTGGTGGACGAGCCATTGACCACGAGCGGGTTGGAGCCGGCGTTATAATCGGTTCCGGCAGGCTGCAGCCCGCCGGTGCGCGCCCACTTCGAATGGCCGTCGCAGTAGAAGAAGTTGTTGCCCGCGGTGTGCCGCACGGAGTTGCCCCACCAATCAATCGGCGTGCCGCCAAATTCAATCGTATTGATGAAGTAGAGCGAGTGATGCACGCAGACGGACGGCCCGTCATAAATGTAGGGGTTGTCCTCTCCCAGCCCGATTTCGGCGGGCGCTCCGATCTGCGAGAGGGTCGTGGGGGCGGCGATAATCCATTCGTTGAGGCCGTAATCCACTTCCGGCACGATCTTCAACTGCTTCGGGTCGCCGCACGTCCACAGGGGATAGCTGGCGGTGTAGGTGCTGCCCTGGAAGCTTGGACAATGGAAAACCTGCCCGTTCTTGACATAGGGATACAGCAGAACGGCCCAATGCTCCAGGGGCTGTCCCTTTGTCGCGCCCGCCCAGTAACCGGGGTCCGGGCAGCCGCCCGGCCAGGGCTGCGAGAAAAAGGTTTCGTCGTAATCCTGCACGTACATCATGACGCTCAACCCGATTTGCTTGGTGTTCGACAGGCACGAGATGGTGCGGGCCTTTTCACGGGCCTGCGCGAAGACGGGGAAGAGAATGGCGGCGAGGATCGCGATAATGGCAATAACGACAAGCAGTTCGATGAGGGTGAAGCCAGAGCGTCTGTTCATTACATTCCTCCTGATGGGCGGCGATGAGCGCCGTGTCCGGGCGGACACGCCTCGGTTCGAGTGAAAGGCTCAGGGCTTCTGACAGGAAGCCCGGAGACGGAGATTCACGTCCAGCACGACTTGCAGCGGGGGGCCGTCGGGTTCGGCCATCCGGGTTTGCAGGAGGCTCCAGCCTCGCCTGCAAACTTCCTGCACCGGAAGCGACAGCGATGTCAGCGGGGTTTCCAGATAAGAGATATAAGGCAAATCATCACAGCCCGCGAGCGCGACTTGATCGGGAACGGCAACGCCCGCTTCCCGCAGCGCGCGATAGGCTCCCAGCGCGATTTCGTCGTTCTGGCAGAAGAGCATTTCCGGCAGGGCGCGTCCCGTATCCAGCCAGGCGTTCAATCCCCGGCGCGCGGCTTCCATCAGCGAAGATTGTCCGACCAGCAGGGGAATGTCGGACTGCTCCAGCCCATGTTCGCGGACAAATTCCGAGAAAATGGTATAGCGCTGTTCGCTCGGATGGAAACTGCTCGCGAAGGCCATATACCCGTAGCGGCGACAGCCCTGTGCGCGCATATGCGCCAGCAGCTCCTTCAGCGGCGGGCCGAAGTCCACGGTGACATAGTCTTTGAGCTGCGTGCTGCCACTGAACAGGCCCACGATGGGCGGAATCGAGCCGGAATGCTGCGTCAGCGCTTCCCAGAGTCCGTTCACATAGAACATGTAATCGAACACGAACACGCCGTCGAGGTCCCATTGCAGCAGGCGATGCCATTTGGCCGTGATCTGGTTCGGCGTGCTGGCAAACGCCATCAGCTCGTATTCGCTCTCTTCCAGGGTATGCCGCAGGTGCTGAATGACGGCTTGAAAGAGATAATCTTCCGCGTCCGGGACGAAGACCCCGATTAACTGCGTGCTTTTGCCTTGCAACGCCTGCGCGATCCGGCTGGGACGATAGCCCATGCGCTTGGCGGTTTGCAACACGCGCTGCCGGGTCGCATCGCCGACGAGCGTATCCGTCTTCTCATTCAGAACGCGGGAGACGGTGGAGTGTGAAATGCCCAATTCTTCCGCAATTTGCTTGATGGTGACGCGCACATTGCCCCCTCGCAAGTGATGCACACGTGTGCCGTTACACGTTAGGATTACTCATCATAACACAGACGTGGTCGGGTGTCAAGGCGTTTTTCAGCAAAAACGCCTGCAAACGCGATTATTTTTTCGCTGCCGCAAAAATAAATTTGCGATGGCGTTGGGGAAGAAGCCTGCGATCCGGGGTTACAGCCCTGACTCCGGCTAAAGGTTGCCTGAAACGAGTCCTCATTCGGGGCAGGCGTAATCCGGGGCGCGATGGAGTTCCGAGAAGAAGAGGTATTGCTGCGCCCAGCCCGCCCAGCCTCCGAAACGTTCCCGATAGCTTTGCGCCAGGGCGTCGTACACGCGAGGCGTCAGGGATTTGCCGGTCAAGTCGGGGCGGAACAGGCGCGTGGCGATCTGGCGAACGTGCGTATCAACGGGAACCGCCGCGTCTTTGTCCAGAGCGAACAGGCAGATGCAGTCGGCCAGTTTCGCGCCGATGCCGTGCAGGGCGGTCAGGGCGGATTTGGCATCGGGATAGGGAGCCAGGCGCAGGGCGGTCAGCCATCCGTCGGGACGGGACTGGAGAGCGCGGGCCAGACCGATCACGCGGGGCGCGCGATAGCCCCACAGGTCGGCGCGTAAAACTGTTTCGTCGGCCTGCGCCAGCACGTCGAGGGTTGGAAAAGCATAAAAGGGAAACGGCGGGTCGGTTAGTCCCGTCCGAAGCGGCTCGCCGTAGCGCGCGGCCAGCCGATGCACGCTGCGCTCGATTTTCGTGACCGTGTTGCAGGTCGCGCACTGGAAAGCGAAAAAACACTCTTCGGGCGGCTGCCGTAAAATTCGCAGGCCGCGATAAGCGACTAGCGCCGGAGCGATCCGGGGTTCCGCGCGCCGCCAGTCGGCGTACAGCGCGTCGAGCGGAACGGCGAGCCGAAAGTAATCCGCCACGACCTCCCATTGGTCGGCGACGGGAAAAGTCTGCCAGCAAAACGCGCGGTCACGGGCCGGCTCCGGCTGCCAGGCCGCGACGACCGTATGGGCCAGTGCGCCCCACCAGACGCCCTGCGCGTCCTGCCGCCAGCGAAAACTTTGTCCGCTCGCCAGCGTCACGCCCAGCGCGAGCGGAAATTGCGCGCCGTCCGCCCGGTTCCAGCGAAAACCAAGCGCGGGCGGCGCGAAGTCAGGCGGCGCGTCTTCTCCATTATGCGGCGTCATCAGGGTTTTATTCTACAGCGGTCGAAAGTTGGGATTGCCGGGCGTTGAAAACGTCCGGCAAGAAAGGGCAAGCGTCCTGTCGGACGCCATTCCTGTCGGTAAGCGAGACGTTCTTGTCTCGGCATTACCGTTTGCAAGCCGGTTGTTTTTTCCTGCCGGACGTTTCCGACTTCGATTTCAACGCCCGGCAGCGCGCTGAAAAGGAACAGGCGGCATCACGGTCAGGCCGCCTGGTTCACGAGC
>JBBRNU010000322.1:0-5783 GCA_038230115.1 Chthonomonadales bacterium
AGGGGCCGGGGGTGAGGGTGGACGCCACAATCAAATCAAACCTAATGTCTTCGCTTCCTGTCCTTATCGGGAAAATGCTTCGGCAAACCGGCGCGATTTGTAGTACAATATAGGACAGGGCAGTCCTAAAAGAGCGAGTTTTGCGGTCAGGAGACGGTGTGATGACAAGCGTAATTATGAGACCAACGGAAGATTTTGCGGTGACCACGCCGCAGGTCGCGCCTTATGACGTGTGGCGAGTGCGCGAGGACTTCCCGATTCTCCGACAGACCGTGCATGGCAAGCCTCTCGTTTATCTCGACAACGCCAACACGACGCAGAAACCGCAGGTCGTGATTGACGCGCTGAACGACTATTACACCGGCTACAATTCCAATATCCACCGGGCCACGCACCTGTTGAGCGAGAAGGCGACGCGCGCTTACGAAACCGCCCGTGTCAAGGTCAAGCGTTTTCTGAACGCGGCGCACGCCGAAGAAATTATCTTTGTTCGCAACGCGACCGAGGGCATTAACCTGGTCGCGCAAACCTACGGGCGGGCCAACATCGGCGCGGGCGACGAAATTATTATTTCGGCGATGGAGCATCACGCCAATATCGTTCCCTGGCAGTTATTGTGCGCGGAAAAAGGCGCGAAACTGCGGGTCATTCCGATGGACGATCAAGGCGAACTGCGGCTGGACGAGTACGAAAAACTGTTCAGCGCGCGAACCAAATTCGTCGGCATCGTGCAGATGTCGAACGCGCTCGGCACGGTCAATCCGGTCGCCGACATGATTGCGACCGCCCACGCGCACGGCGTCCCGGTTCTGGTGGACGGCGCGCAGTCGGCCTACCACATGCCAGTTGACATGCAGGCATTGGACTGCGATTTCTTCGTGTTTTCCGGGCATAAACTCTACGGCCCGACCGGGATCGGCGTTCTGTACGGCAAGCGCGAACTGCTGGAAGCGATGCCGCCCTGGATGGGCGGCGGCGACATGATCGCGACCGTGACCTTCGAGGAAACCACGTTCAACGACCTGCCCTACAAATTCGAGGCCGGGACGCCGCACATCGAGGGCGCAATTGGCCTGGGCGCGGCGATTGACTACCTGACGAGCCTTGACATGGACCAATTGGGCGCGTATGAGGCCGGGCTGATGGCGTATGGCACGGAAGCGCTCGCGCAGGTGCCGGGCCTGCGAATGATCGGCGAGGCCAAACACAAGGCCAGCGTGTTTTCGTTCCTGCTCGACGGCATTCACGCCAACGACATCGGCGAACTGGTAGACCGCGAAGGCATCGCGATTCGCACCGGGCAGCACTGCGCCCACCCGGTCATGCAGCGGTTCGGCGTATCGGCGACGGCGCGGGCGTCGCTCGGCTGCTACAACACGCGCGAAGAGATTGACGCCCTCGTGCGCGCCTTGCACAAAGCGCGCGAATTGCTGGCCTAACACGAACGAGACCGGCGACGGAAATTACTTATTATGGCGGATTCACAGCAGGCGCTGGCCGATAACATTGTCGAGACGTTCGATCTGTTCGACGATTGGGACGACCGTTACCGCCTCTTGATTGACATGGGCCGGAAACTGCCGCCACTCGACGACGCAGCGCGCACGGAAGCCAACCGCATTCAAGGCTGCCAAAGCAAAGTTTGGGTCGTGGCGCGAACGCTTGCGGCCCCGACCGCCTCCGCCGATGCCAGCTCGACGGTCGAGTTTGACGCCGACAGCGACTCGGCGATTGTCAAGGGGCTGATCGCCGTGCTGCGAAAAGTCTACAACGGTCAGCCCGCCGATAAAGTCCTTGCGTTCGACATCGAAAATCTGTTGGAGCGCCTGGGCCTTGACCAGCACCTGAGCCTGAACCGGCGCAACGGCTTGCAGGGCATGGTGCAGCGAATCAAGACATTGGCGGCGCAAGTGGCCTGACGGAAGAACGGGAATAAATCCCCGTTCTGAAATGCACAGACCACCTGCGTGGCCTGCAATGCCGCTTCTACAAAACGGTTTCAGAATGCGGAGGCGAGCGCATCAGAGCGCGCCTTTAGCCTGCGTAAGCCTGCGCGCTGTAATGTATCTAGCCCGCGCAGGCGGGCTACGCATTTCAGAACGGGGATTTATTCCCGTTCGACGCGCCTATCAGAACGGGGATTGAAACCCCGTTCTCTGCCCGCACGTCCAACCACACTCTTGGGCCGTAGTGAGGAGCGAATGGAATATGAGCGTCACGACCATTGAAACCACTATCTTGCAGGCGCAGATCATTGAAGCCCTGCGAACGGTGTTCGACCCGGAAATCCCGGTCAACATTTATGAATTGGGCCTGATCTACGACGTGATTGTGGACGAGGACGGCGCGGCGGAAATCCGCATGACGCTGACCTCTCCGGGCTGTCCGGTCGCGGGGTCGCTGCCCGGCGAGGTGGAAAACAAGGCGCTTTCCGTCGAGGGCGTTACGGATGCCCGCGTGGATTTGGTGTGGGAGCCGTCGTGGAACATGGACATGATGTCGGACGAGGCGAAACTGGAACTCGGCCTTTTGTAAACGCCCTGGGCTGCCTCGAAATTGAAGTAGAAGTTGACGGCACGGCGAATTGAAAACGTTTTGCGGGAGGATGCAGAATATGAGCGACGCGGTTTTAGAGGCGGCGGGAGCCAGCGAACTGGCAATCGAAGTTACTCCGGCAGCGATGCGGCAGGTTCGTTTCCTGATGCAGAAGCAGGGCGGCGTCAATTCCTGCCTGCGGATCGGCGTCAAGGGCGGCGGCTGTTCCGGTCTGTCGTATGTATTAGGGTTGGAAGCAGCTCCGACCGAGCGCGATCACGTTCTGAACTGTAACGGCCTGACCGTCCTGGTGGATAAAAAAAGCGCGCAGTTCGTCGCCCGCCTGTGCCTGGATTACAGCGTGAAAAATCTGCTGGAAGGCGGCTGGAAATTCTCCAACCCGGACGCGGCCCGCTCCTGCGGCTGCGGCACGTCCTTCACCCCGAAGTAAAAAATTCCGGGCAGGAAACCGCGCCCGACGCAAAAAATCGCCTCCGCGCGTGCGGAGGCGTGCAGAGAAGGAAATCAAACCGAACTTGCGTCGGGGCGCAGGCGCGGCGTCCATTGCCTGCGCCTGCGGACAAAGCGCATCGCCCGCTGACAGCCACGAATAAATTCGGTAAAAAAGGTGCGGCTGTCTGCGAACCACACAAGTATAGAATAGCGCCCCGACATTACAATCGGGTTACGCGCGCTTTACGCTCGGTTGCCAATCTCACAAATACCGCCCGCAAAGGCAAAAAACCGCCGCGTCCGCTCATTCGAGCAGGCGCGGCGCTTCTTTGTTGTGAATTTTTCAGGCGGTTACAGCGAGAACGCGCCATAGAAAGCGGTGTTCTGGTTGCTTTTCGTCCAGGACGAGCCAAGCGTCTTGTCCTGAATGCCGCTCACGCGGGTGAAACCGACTCGCCGGTTCGACAGCGTGACGAGGGGCTGATACCAGACAAGATTGGGCTGGAGGCAACAGGCGTGATCCGGCATCGCATTGACGGCCAGTTCGCTGACGCCCTTCGCGCTGACGCGGTAAGTTTCGCCCGTACGCGCAAACGAAATCGAAACGCGCTTGACTTGCGCGACATCGCCCAGCGATTTGCCGCAGCGAGCTTTCAGGGCGTCCGCCAGCGCCTGCGCCTGCGCGGGCGTGGCGCGGGCGTCAATGTAGAGAACCGAGCGGCGTGGCGCGTCCGCGTCCTGCAAATTGCTATCGCTGGCGACCGAGGCCAGAGCCGACAGGCCCGCCAGGGACACGCCGTTCCACGCGCCTTCTTTGACGTGCCAGACCATTTCGGCCTCGCGGCCCGCCGTCGTCAGCTCGCCGTTGTAATGGCAGGCTCCGGCGAAGACGCTGGCGGTGCGCGCTTCGACGTAATCGCCCGCAACATAATTCTTCGCGTTCGGCGCGGCAGGGCCAGCGGCCTGAGCCATCGTGGCCGCGCCCGTCGCGACGGTCAGCGCAAGGGCGGTTATCAGATTTCGCATCGGTATCGCACTCCTTCCAAGAACCAATCAGTGAACCCGCAATAAGGTCATTGAACCCCCCCGAAGCATCAGCGGCGGGCAAACAGCCGTCCTACTCGGCAAATGCGGAACGGTAGCAGGTCCGCCCGGAATCGGCGGCGCAGTCCTGTGGCTGCGTCATTTCGCCGTCTGGCCCGATCACCTGCATCGTCAGCCGACACCAGCAGCGGTTGCTCGCGTCGCGCATATGCGCCTCTTCGGTCGGCATCTGCTCCAGAAAGTAGTACCGCTTGCTGCGAAGCTCGCGGCAAAACGGGCTTCGCGCGCCGCGCGCCGCGATGGCAGCGGAAGCCGGGGCGGTCGCAGAAATGTCGCTTTCTATTGCCATGTTTCCATTATCCTCTTTTTCGGTCGGTTTCGCAAGGGGCGAAACGCGCCCAACCGTGAAATAAATCGCCGTCTGTGAAAAACGCAGGGCGGTTCCGGCTGCCGCCCGACGCGCTTTCAGGCGGCGGCCTGCATCAGCGCCCGGCGCACGAGCGTCTTTGTCAGCGGGATTTTGTAGCCGTTGTGTTCCAGGGCGAGCGCGCCTTCCAGCGCGGCTTCGGCGACCTGGTTGAGCAGCGCGTCGTCGAGCGTCTTGCCTGCAAGCAGCGCCTCGGCTTTGGGGACGCGCCAGGGGATCGGGGCCACGCCGCCCAAAACCACGCGCGCCGCGCTGATTTTGCCGCCTTCCAGATGCAGGGCGACGGCGCAGGCCGACATCGCCCAGTCCATCGAAGTCTTCTCGCGGAACTTCAAATACACGCTGCGGGCGGCAAGCGGCGAATTCGGGACCAGAATGTTCGTCACGATTTCGTCGGGCTTGAGAATGTTTTCACGCCGCACATTGACTTTCGGCAGGATGAAAAACTCCTCGATCGGAACCGTGCGCGACCCTTTCGGCCCGGCGATCACGACGCTGGCGTTCAGAGCCGTCAATGCGGTCGCGGTATCGGATGGGTGAACGATCCACGACGGCCCGCCGCCCAGAATCGCGTTGTATTTGTTCTCGCCGACCGCCGCGTAGCATTGATCGCCGCCTTTTTTGAGGCAGACGATGTTTTCGTTGCGGTAGTACCAGCAGCGCGGACGCTGGCACAGGTTGCCGCCCATCGTTCCGACGTTCCGAATTTGCGGGCTGGCGACCACGCCCGCCGCCATTGCCAGAGCCGGAAAATGCTGCTGTATGGCCTTGCTAGAGGCCACATCGCCCACTTCTTCCAGCGCGCCGATGTTCAGCCCTTTTTTCGGGTCATAGACAATTTCGGCCAGGCCGGGAATGTGCTTGAGATTGACGACTGATTCGGGTTCGACCAGCCGGTCTTTCATCTCGGTCAGCAAATCCTGCCCGCCGCCCATCAGCCGTACCCGGCGGTTATTCACATCGGCAGGGTCGAGAAACGTGATCGCCTGCCGGACGCTGGTCGGATTATGAAATTCAAAAGCGTTCATGCTCATAAAAGGTTTCCTTGTGACAGGCTCTTGCCGAATGCCGCCCGCTCGTCTATCGGATGACGGCGAACGGGAATGAAGGCTCGTTCTGAAATGCACGGGCCGGACGAACGGGATTGAAACCCCGTTCTGAAATGCACAGACCACCTGCGTGGCCTGCAATGCCGCTTCGCCAGCCTATTTGTAGACCGCGAAAGACCATAGGCCATTGCATCTTCAACCCACGCAAGCCGATGGCTTCCTTAGATACTCAGCCCGCGCCGTATTTGGCCCGCGCAGGAAGACCAGGGAGGGCG
>JBBRNU010000323.1:0-5782 GCA_038230115.1 Chthonomonadales bacterium
CCAGCGCCAGCAGCGGCGTGTCGTCGCGGGTGGCGTAATGATCGGAAACGACCAGGGCGGCAGCCGGTTCATAGGCGGGCGCGCTGGCATTCGCGGGCAGATTGTAGGCTTTCAGCGCCTGCGTAATTTGCGCGTTGTAGGCGTTCCCGACTTTGGCGTCGGCGTAATACATTTCGCTGAAAAGCGCGAATGCAAACTGCATGGAAGCGAACAGGCGCTCCGGGCCTGCGGGCAGTTTGCGCGTCGCGGGCAAATACGCCTTGAGGCGTTTGGCGCGCTCCTGCAGGGATTTGTCCGCGCTTTGCTCGTCCTGCTGAACGCGCCGGTCGGCGAAATCAAGCATCGCGTCCTGCGCGAGAGGCTGCGACAAGAGGCCGTCTACGTGCAGGTAGCCCAGGACGCTCGCCGGGTAGGTCGTGACGTATTCCAGCCCCAGCATCCCGCCCCAGGAATGCCCCAACACATACCACCGTTTGATCTGGAGGAACGCGCGCACGCCCTCGATGTCTCGAAGCAGGTTGGCGACGGTGTAGTCTTTGACCTCTTCCGGGGCAGGCGCCGCCATGTTCTTGAAATGCAGCCGCTCCGACTCGCCGCTCCCGCGCTGATCCAGATACACGACATTAACGGCTGGCTCGATGGACTTGCCCCAGGGATAGAACATATGCGCGGAAAATCCCGGCCCGCCGTGCAAAATCAGCAGATAGGGGTTCTTTTCGTTCGCGCCCCGCACACGGAAATGCAGTTTCGTCCCGTTGATGGACTCGCGGTAATCGCGGTCGAACGCCTGGGCCTGCGCGCCGCGACCGGCAAGAGAAAGAACGAGAAGGGCCAGCGTCAGAAGCGTTCGTAGGTTCGTGATGTTTATTTTCATGGGGGCGAAAAACTCCGTTTTTCAAAAATGCGTTCCCACCATTATACAACAAAACCCGCTTCGTCGCGTCTTTTGGGTGGCAGGGCGCGCGTTTTCGCTTGCGCGCGTAACGTTGCGGGGGCGGCGCTTGCGCGAGGGGAACTGCGAGCGGGGATGTGTTCACTGCACGCGCAGGACAGGGACTTCCGAGGCGACGACGCGCCCGATGACGGCGCGCGTGGCGACCTGCTGCGCTTCGAGGGCGGCGAGCAGGCGCGGCAGGGCGTCTTCCGCGACGCAGATAGCCAGTCCGCCCGACGTTTGCGGGTCGAGCAGCAGGCTCAGGCGGGCGGGCGCGGCGTCGGGCGCGACGACGAGATGCTCGCCCAGATAAGCGCGATTTTCGCGGTCGCCGCGCGTGACGTTGCCTTCCGACGCCAGGCGTTCGGCGTTGGGCAGGGCTGGAATCGCGCGCAGGTCAATCTCGATGCCGACGCCGCTAGCCCTGGCGAGGTGGTAAAGATGACCGACGAGACCGAACCCGGTGATGTCGGTGGCGGCGTGGACCGGCGCGTCCGGGCCGATGCCGACCTGCCGCATCGCTTCCGCCGCGCCCGCGTTCAGGGTCGCCATGCTCCGAATCGCGGCCTCCAGAGTGTCCGTGTCGCAGGCGTCGAACTTGGCGGCGGTCGTGATGATGCCGGTTCCCAGCGGCTTGGTCAGCACGAGAACGTCGCCCGCCCGCGCGCCCGCGTTCGTCGTGACATGAGCGGGGTCAATCAGCCCGGTTACGGACAGCCCGAACTTCGGCTCGGCGTCTTCGACGCTATGCCCGCCGACCAGACTGACGCCCGCTTCCGCGACTTTGTCCGCTCCGCCCTGCAAAATAGCGGCAAGTTCGCGCGGGTCGCGGTCGTGGATCGGGTAGCAAAGCAGGTTCATGGCCGTGATCGGTCTGCCGCCCATTGCGTAGACGTCGGAGAGCGAATTGGCGGCGGCGATTTGCCCGAACTGATAGGGATCGTCCACGATAGGCGTGAAAAAGTCTACGGTCTGGACGAGGGCCAGATCGGGGGCGATACGATAGATGCCCGCGTCGTCGCCGGTTGTCAGGCCGACGAGAAGGTTGGAATCGGCGGGAATGTTGAGATCACGCAGAACCTGCGTGAGTTGGGCTGGCCCAATCTTGCTGGCTCAACCGGCGCAGCGGACAAGATGGGTCAGGCGCGGACGCTGATCTTCCAGTTCGTTCATTTCGCTCACCCCCTTTCGGTTTTCGGTCAGAGTTGTTGAAATTGGTTCGCCTGGTGAGAAGAGAGCCGAGAAAGCCGCGGGACTGAACCCCCCGGCAGGAATTGTCCGAGCCGCCTGCACGGGCTAAAATGCCCGTTCTGAAACGTGCGTGGAACGGAGTTGGACGACCGGGCATGAATGCCCATTCTGAAAGGCCCGTCGAACGGGATTGAAACCCCGTTCTGAAACGCAAAGCCCGCCTGCGCGGGCTAAATTCACAATGCCGATGCGCCGGGGCGAGGTTTTTCCCTGTCTGCAAAGGGCAAACCTACGCCTTCGCTCTCTTCTCCCATGCAGGGAGAGAGGCCGCCAGCGAAGCGCGTGAGGTGAATCGCTCCCAGGAGGTCGCCAGCCAACGGGTAAGAAAGCGCGAATCTCGTCATTCGGGCGCGAGACCGGAGCGCAGGAGTTGGGCGGGATTGGCGTCCGATCCGACGGCGACGGCAGGGCGCAGCAGGACGTCCGGCCCGGTTTCGTGCGCGTTGGAGGCGCGCAGCAGGGTCTGGCTGGCCTGTTCGTGCGCGGATCGCGCCTGCAAAAACGGCAGGCATTCCTGCGCGGCGGATCGGACGCGCTTCTGGCCTGGCGAGCGCGCTGCGTCTTCGGCCAGCGACTGCACGATGGACAGACAGCGGCCATCCCCGACCTGCTCGAAGGCTTTCAAAATCGCGACCTGCAAATCGGCCCGCCAGTCGCTGCGCTTGCCTCGGATAAGATCAAAGACGTCTTGATACAGCACGTTGTCGGCGGGAACGCGCAGCATTTTGCACAACTGGCTACGCTGATTGTGGGTGAGCAGGTCGGCGTCGCTGGCCTGAAGGCGCGGCAGTAAATTGGTGAGGGCTTCGGTGACGACGGCGCGCAGGCGTTGATCCTCGAAATTCCAGGCGTCAATTAGCAGCGGGATCGTGCGGACGTCTTCAAGAAGGGCGAGTTTGCCAGCCGCCTTGCGCGCGTTCTTAAAGGGGCGCAGAGTCACGATGAGAACTCCCATCATGAGCGCGTAAGAACTTGCCGGCAGCAAGGGATGCCGAACCCACCAGTCCAAATAATCGTCGCGGATCAGGTTCAGCCGCGTGAGAAGAGGAATAGCGGACACACTGGCGCAGCCCGCCCAATAGAGGCCGAAGTTGATGCGCCGCGTGCGCCTGCGGCGGGCGATTTCCTGCGTCAGCCCGGCTTCAAGCGTCGCCAACTTGTCGGAAAGGAGCGGCGCGAAAGCGTCGTTTTCCGTTTCGGTCGTCGGTTCGGCTTCTAATTCCCCATGCGCCGTGTTTATCGCCCGCGTTTCGGAAGCGCGCGGAACGGTCAGGAACGCATCCTCTGGGGGCGCGAAATCGGCGGCGTCCGCAGCCTCGTGCGGAACGGGACTGGTCCAGGCGGCTTCTGGCTCGTTCCGGTTTTCGTGGCGCATTCTAGCGGTCTCCCTGTCCTCGACGCGACGGCGCGGCATTCTCAAAAGCGGACGCGTCGGCCTCGGCATGGACGGCGCGCAGGAGCGTTTCGGGCGCGGTTTCCGCAACGGGAGCGGCGGGGCGCAGGAGGGTATCCGGGCGCGCTTCCGCTGTGGACGCCGAGGCGCGCAGGAGCGTATGCGCGGCTTCGTTGCGCGCGGCGACGTCCCGAAGGAACGGCAGGCAGTGCGCGGCGGCCTCCTGTACCGTGCGCTGACGGTCGTTTTTCGGCTCCAACGCGGCCAGCTTTTCCACCACGCCCAGCGCGCTCAGATCGCCGACCTGCTCATACGCTTTCAAAATAGCAACCCGCAGTTCGACGCGCCGCACGGTCGGCTGGTTCGTCAGGGCGCGATTCAGAATATCGCGCTGGTTTTTGCCCAACAGCATGGCGTCGCTGGCCTGCAAACGTGGCAGCAGGCGAGTCAAGGCTACCTCAGCCTGCGCGACAGTCGCGCTGTCTCCGCAGTTCAAGACTTCGGTCAGCGGCCCGACCGCCCGCAAATCGTCGAGATAGGCAAGCTGCCCGACCGCCTTTTTGTGCGTTTGCGACAATCCGGCGGCGATGCCACCCATCGTAAATAACGGCGTCAATGAGGGCCAAATATTGGTGGCGAGGCCCCCTCCCCAATGCCCGGTCAGCGCGCCATTGATGACGTAAGCGACGCCGCCCACGCCCGCCAGCACGGCAAATCCGCCCCAGATGCCGACCAAACTACGATGTCGGCGCTTGCGGGCGGCGGCTTCGGCATAAACCGTATCGAGCAGGGCGTCAATTTCTTCCTGGCTCATGGCGGGCGCGAATGTCCGTGTTTTCCTCGCGGGCGCATTGCGCTGCGTTTCGACGTCCAGCGCCGATACATCCAACATTGGCGCGCTCAACGCAGACGTGTTCTGCGGCGAAACGCTCGATGCGGGCGCATTCTGCGGCGGGACGTTTGAAATCGAGGGTTCGGGCGAAAGGCTGGTTTGCTGTAACATGGACGTACCCTCCCATCTTGAAATCCACAAGGATTACGTTTGAGTCAGGCGCGCGGTCGCGGCGGCGATGACGGCGATTTCGTCCGGCTCCAGCGTGCGCGGGTCGAACAGCGTGGCCCCGTCTTTGATGCGGGCGAAAACCGGCGGCGTGTGCTGACGCAGGATGGCCGCTATTGCGTCGGCGGACGGCGTTCCATTTGTCGCGCGCAGGGCCACGCAGGTGGTCGGCAGCGACTCGCCAGGCAGCGATCCGCCGCCCACCTGCGAATTCTCTGCGACAAGCGTCACCGTAAAACGGTCGGCGGGCAGAACGGCTGTCAGCCTATTACGTAGACGTTGGGCCAGGCCGCGCAGTTTCGTTTCCGAGCGGGTCAGGTAGCGCAGGGTGGGAATCGCCTCGCGCGCCAGGTCGGGATCGCGATATAAGCGCAGGGTCGCTTCCAGAGCCGCGAGCGTGAATTTGTCCACGCGCAGGGCGCGGGCAAGCGGATGGCCTGCGATGCGCGCGATGATTTCCCGACGCCCCAGCAGCAATCCCGCCTGCGGCCCGCCCAGCAATTTGTCGCCGCTCGCCGCGATAATATCCGCGCCCGACGCGACGCTCGCGCGCAGCCCGCCTTTGCCGTCCGCCGAACTGCCGTGCAAGCCCAAATCCGCCAGCGTCAGCAGCGCGCCGCTGCCCTGATCGTCCATTACGGGAATGTTATGCTGGCGCCCCAGCGCGGCCAATTCGGATGTCAGCGCGGCTTCCGTAAACCCGATGAGGGCGAAATTTGAGGGCTGGCAGCGCAAAATCAGGCCGGTGCGCTCGGTCAGGGCTGCCTCGTAATCGGCAAGTCGGGTGCGGTTGGTCGTGCCGACCTCGACGAGCGCGGCCCCGCCCGCGCGCACGATGTCGGGCATCCGAAACGCGCCGCCGATTTCCACCAGCTCGCCCCGCGAGATAACGACCTCTCGCCCCGACGCTAAGGCGGTCACGGCCAGGAAAACCGCCCCGGCGCAGTTGTTGACGACGGTCGCGTCTTCGGCCCCGGTCAATTCGCACAGCAGGCCGCGCACGTGGTCGCGCCGCGCGCCCCGGCGTCCGGTCTCGCGGTCAATTTCCACTGTCGAATGCGCGCTCGCGATTTCAAGCAGGGCGTCGCGCGCCGCGTCCGCCAGCCGCGCCCGGCCCAATCCCGTATGCAGGACGATGCCGGTC
>JBBRNU010000324.1:0-5778 GCA_038230115.1 Chthonomonadales bacterium
GACAGTGGCGCAGCAGACGCCAGCGGCGCCAGCCCGACAGCTCACCGGCGGCAAGGGAGGACATCGCCTCCTGAACGTTTCTGCTGCATTTCATCGAATTCTTCCTCGACCGCGCCAAGCAAGCGCGCCATTGTCCGGGTCGCCTGCGAAACGCGCCACTTCACCGTGCCAATCGGCTCGTCCATAATCGCCGCCGCCTCGCGATACGTCAGCCCCTGCGACGCGACGAGGAGCAGCGCCTCGCGAAAGGGCGGCCCCAATTGCGCCAGCGCGGGCCAGGGTCAGGGCGTTTACCACCTCGGTCTCGACCGGACTTTCCGCGCTTCCCGCCAACGCGAATTCCTGCACGCCGGTCGCTTCCGCGTCAGGCAGGGGCGTGGTTGGCGGCGTTTGTCGCCGACAGCGATCGCGCCAGCGGCGGGCGGCGATCCCCAGCAGCCAGGTCAGCAGCTGCGACCCGCCCCGGAAACCGGCGCGTCCGGTGTAAGCGGCCAGGAAGACCTCTTGCGTCAGGTCTTCCGCTTCGGCCCGGCTGCCCGTGAGCCGCAGCGCAAACCCGGTCACGCGGCCGGCGTAGCGGTTGTACAGCCACTGGAAGCCCTGCGGGTTCCCGGCGCGAATTTTGACGATGGCGTTGGCTTCATCCGGTGTCATTGCGTGGCCCTCACTTACTTTGTAGCCGGGAAACGGAAAAAGGTTGGCGCAGATGAGAGATTTTTTGCAACAAAAATGCCCCTTCCCGAATTTTGGGAAGGGGCCTGGCGAAGACAGGCTCCTTGTTGGCAGAGTCGCCATTACGAACAGACGATGGCACGCAAAGAGGTAGTCTTGAAGGCAACGAACGGTTCGTTCGTGCTGAGGTTGTTTCGCTCGAACGCGAAGTGAATGCGTTCGTATAACGCAACAATATATATTAGGAAGCATTTTGAGAATATAATGCCTTCGGAAAAAATTATTCTGAAAAGCGCGTCCGCTATATTGATAGCCTGCCCGGAATGTGTTATGCTTACGCAGAAATTGGTATTTGCAACTATTGGCGAGTTAAGCCAAGTCGTATTACTTCGGAATTGTCGTGTTTTGTCCGTTTTACGCCCGCCGGTCTTCTGGCAATTCCTGTGGGATACTCTTGACTGGCTGCTAGTCTGCATGGAGGCCGCTGCCGTCTATTCGTCATGTTCTACCGCAGAAAATCCTGCTTCTGCGGTATAAAAACAAGTCGGGCCGCTTCCGAGCCTGTATGTGTTGGAGGTGCGCCTTCTCTCGCTGGAAGGAGACAATACTTTGGTCTGCCACACCTTTAAGCCTTTGTTCGGTATTTTGTTTGTCAGTACACTGATCTTGCCTGTCTCTATCGCAGCCCAAACGATTCTCAACAGCAGTTTCGAGACGCCTGACCTTTCGGGATTAGGGAGGCTCGCTTACGAGTATAACCCTACAGGAGCGGGCTGGACATTTTTGGCTTACTCAGGTGTGGCAAGAAATGGAAGTGATTTTGAGGCGGCTCCCGCGCCTGACGGTTCACAAGTCGCCTTTTCGCAAGGCGATGGAGCGTTTTCGCAGGAAGTCAGCGGCTTCCAATCGGGCGTCGTTTATTCGGTGGTATTCAGTTCCGCCCAAAGACGAACCAATTCGGCTAATAATCTGTACCCGCAGACATTTGATGTGTTCCTCAACTCCGATCTCATTGGGAGTTACCAGCCGACCGGAACGAGTTTCGCCGGTTACAGCACGGTTTCTTTTGCCGTACCAGCATCGGGCAGTTACACTCTCAAATTCGTCGGAACAAACCAGAACGCCATCAATGCTGGTGCCACCGGAAGCGCCTTAGACAATACGGCTTTTGTGGACAAGGTGCGCCTCAATGTCGTTCCCGCCCCCGGCGCGCTCGTTACCGCGCTCATAGGCGCAATTCCCGGCGCGACCCTGCTTCTGCGCCGTCGTCGGAAGTAGGCTGCACAGAGAGGTGGTTCCGGTGTATAATGAAGTGGGGCGCGAAAGTCAGCGCTCCACTTTGCTTTGAGGAGATGAGACCATGCCGGTGCGCCAACCGCGTTACTCGAAAGAAGAGTTCGCTCGGCGCGGCAATGAAATCTACGAACACGCTATTCGCCCCCTGGTTGAAGGGGATAATCCCGGCAAGTTCGTCGCCCTGGACATCGAGACGGGCGTATAGGAGCATGGCTCACCCAGGGACAGGCGATTATGGCGAATGGTCAAATCAAAACATTCGATGTCTATGCCGCCGTTATCCTGTGGGATGGTCAGCCAATTCGGATCATGGCGGAGGAAGCGGCTACCGAGCCACTGATTGGAATGTCCCTGCTCTATGGATACAAAATGACGATGGAAATGGTAGACGGCGACCCCATAACTCTGGAGCGCATCTGAGACACAACGTGCCGGAGGGAGAACTGATGCAGATACCGATTGAACTTAGCCCTGACCAGTTGGCTAAAGTCCAACTGGTCGCCGCGCAGCAGGGTGACAATCTCAGCGCCCTCATTCAGCGATGGATTGATCGTCTGCCCGCGCCGACGCCCTCTGCGCTGCCGCCTTCGCCTCCAAATGCGAAACATACCGATGCCGCACGGCTTACCGCCGTGCATAAAGCCCTCGCGATGACGCCGGAAGCGCGGCGTGTTCACCATGCCGCCGTGATTGCACAGGTTGAGGAAGAGTTGCGGGCGGCGCAATCGGCTTCGCCAGAAAAAGTAGGGGAGGCCGACCGGGAATTAGCCACGTTCAAGCAGGCAATGAACGCCGAACGCAGACAAAGGGGAGCGGAACCGCTCTTTGATGCCGAATGATCGTCGTTTTGGACACCGGGCCGCTCGGCGTTATTACCAGCCCGAATCGGGTTGCACGGGAAACGCAGGCCATGCTTGCCTGGGAACGACAGATGCTTCTGGCAGGTCATTTTCTGCTTGTCCCGGCAATTGCGGATTATGAACTGCGCCGGGAACACCTTAGACGCGGAGCCGACCTCAGCAGCGCGGAGTTGAATCGTTTTGTACACGCTGTCGAAGGACGATACCTCGAACTCACGGATAGCGCTCTCAAAATCGCCGCGCAGTTGTGGGCGGACACGCGCAGCGCGGGGCTTCCAACGGCGGACCTTCTGGAGTTGGATTGCGACATCGTGATTGCCGCACAAGCGCTCGATCTGGGCCTTCCTGCCAGCGAGTTGGTTGTAGCGACAGGAAATATTCGCCACATCGCCCGGTTGACGCATTGCGAACTGTGGAGAAACATTACCCCCTGATACCTGCCCAAACGCTCTGCACATCCGCCCTCTGCAGAATGCCTCGCTTGTGCTGCGTCCTCGAAACTTGTCCCTCCCGTTTCTTTCCGCTTCTAACAGTATTAAAAGTTTTGTTGGCATCCTGCCGCTAGATTCAGTCATTCTCGCCGAACCTACGCAATAAATGAGCGGCGCAAGTAAGCAGGCGTTATAAAAGCCCCCTTCCCAAGTTCGGGAAAGGGGGCTTTTTGGCGTCAGAGGAGATTGACCTACGGGGCGAGCGGTTAGCGGCGACGATGACGGCGCAGGAGGGCCAGGCCGCTGACCGCTCCCAGGCCGCACAGCAGGGTCAGGTTGCCGGGTTCGGGAACGGCGGTCGCGACGAAGCCGGTCTTCAAATACCCGGCGAACGAGCCGTCGGGCGCGTTGTAGGCGCTGGCGATAAAACCCACGAAATCGCCCCTGTCGTTCAGGCCGAACGGCTGCGTGGCCTCGAAGTCGGTCTGCGTGTAGATCGCGCCGCCGATGTCGAGCGTGGCCGGAAACTGCGCCTTGACGTCGGGGAAGTCCACGCTCGTGAACTGCCCGTTCGACAGCAGGTAGCCGTGTTGGTTGGCGTCCGCGCTCGAATAAATGCCGATGAGCTGATCCTTCTCGTTGATGTCTTCGGTCGCGGAGAACCCTGCGCCGGGATAGACGACCGGCGTGAACGCGCCGTTTTCCAGCGTGAAGCCGGTGATGCTGCCGCCGACGAAGGCCAGGCCCGCGCTGCGCCCGGCGTTGTTGACACCCATGATGTAGGTGCTGGTCGCGTTGGGATAGTCGTAGGTCTTGGGGACGCTGTTGTTCCAAACCACCCCATGGATCGTCATCTGCGCGGCGTCCGAGGAGTAGCCGACGACCGTGCCGCCGTCGTTAAGCCCCATCGCCCACGTGTGCGTTTGAATGCGGGGCAGAAGCGTAATGGTTCCATCCGGGGCGCGCACGCCGCCGGTCGTCCGGCTGAAATTGCTGTTCCAGACGCTGACCGACATCGCGCCGTTGTTGGCAATCCCGGTCAGGAACGTCGAGCCGCTGCCGGGAATGTACACGGTCGTCGTGTCCAGCCCCTTTTGAATGAAGCCGAAATTGTTGTCGAAGGTGTCGCCGACGATGGTTCCGTCGTTGCCGATGTCATAGGGCTGCGGCGAAAAGCCGGGGTTGGTGACCAGGCTGTAGCGCCAGTCCGATTGGGCGCGGGCCAGACCGGGCGCCGTCAGCGCGAGCGCGCCCAAAACCATCCAGCGGGCGGCGATACGAGTTCGGGACATGGGTTTTCTCCTCGATTGGCAAATCAAAAAATCAAAAATTGGGGGGACGATGATTACATTGCGTCCGGCGCGGCGGGGCGTTCCGCGCCAGGAAATCGCCGACGCCTCTGCGGACTGCGGGCGGCGCAAGGGCGCATAATGCCTGCGCCCTGTCCTTGCGGGATGCCAGCGGCTGATTTCGAGAGGGCGCGCGGCCTCATTATCGCGCCCTGCCGTGTGCGAAACTGTGTACGAAACGCAGGAAATTTGCGCGCCGGGCCGAAATAAGCCCATATGAATGCCCCCTTGCTGGAAATTCAACTTTTCGGGCCGTTCGCCGCGACGATACGCGGCGAGCCGCTGCCGCGCCTGCGCTCCCGCAAAGGGCATTGGCTGCTCGCCCTTCTTGCGCTCCGCGCCGACCGGGACGTACCGCGCGTCTTGCTGGCGGAAACCCTTTGGCCCGACAGCGAACCAAGCCAGGCGCGCTACAACCTGCGGCAATGCCTGACCAACCTGCGTCCGGCGCTGGGAGCGGCGGACATTTGCCTGCGCGCCCCCGCGCCCCAAACCCTGCGTCTGGATGGGACGAACGCGCGGATTGACCTGAGCCTTTTCGACGCGGCCCTTGCCGACGGCTCGCCAGGGGCGCTGGAACGGGCCGTCGCGCTGCATCGCGGGCCGCTGCTGGAAGGCTGCGACGAGGAATGGGCGGTTTCGGAACGCGCCGCCCGCGAGCAGGGTTTTCTGGGCGCGCTGTCCCAGCTTGCCGCCAGCGCCGCCGCGCAAAATCGGCCCGACGAGGCGGTGCGGCATCTGCGCCGGATCATTGCCGCCGACCCCTTCCGCGAGGCCGCTTACGCCGCGCTGATGCAGGCGCTGGCGGACTGCGGCGATGGGGCGGCGATCGTTCACGTGTATCGCGACCTGCGCCAGACGCTGCACCGCGAACTCAACGCCCGCCCCGCGCCCGAAACCGAAACGCTGTACCGGCGTCTGCGGGAACAGGAAAAGCCGTCGTCCCGCTCTTTCCCGCCGCCTTCGCCCGCCGCCGCGCGCGAAACCGGCCTGCCGCCGCGCCGCCTGCCGGTTCCCCTCACCGCGCTCATCGGGCGCGAGGAGGAAGTTGCGTCGGTCGCCGGCGGGCTGCAATCCGGCAGGCTGGTCACGCTGACGGGCGCGGGCGGGGTGGGCAAAACCCGGCTGTCGCTGGCCGTCGGCGCAACGCTGACGACCGCGTTTGCGGAC
>JBBRNU010000325.1:0-5732 GCA_038230115.1 Chthonomonadales bacterium
CATCGCCTCCACCAGCACCACGCCCTGCGTTTCGACCGGCGAGGGAAGGGTGAAAATGTCGGCTCCGGCATACCAATTTCCAATCGTGGCGTGGGGCTGCTCGCCCGCAAAAATTACGCGCTCCCCAACCCCCAGCCGCGCCGCCTGCGCCGCCAGTTCCTCGCGGCACAATCCTTCGCCCACCAGCGCCAGGCGAAACCGGCCGGCGGGTTCGGCAAGCGCGCGGCGATCCAGCAGAGCGATGGCGTCCAGCAGCAGGTCAAGGCGTTTTTCCGGGCCGAGCCGACCCACGCAAAGCAGAAGCGGCGTATCGGAAGCCAGGCCCAGCGACGCGCGCATCTGCTCGCGCCCGCCGCAGGGCATCGCCGGGGCGATAATCCCGCTCGGAATCACGGCGAACCGGGCGCGCACGCCTTCCATTCGCAGGGCGTCGCGGGTATGGCGCGAGGGCGTAATGATGCAGTCCACTTTGTCGCAATAGCGCCGCACGACGCCGCGCACCGCCTTGCAGCCCATCGTTCGCACGAGCGGCGACTTGTGGTAGGTCGCCATGATGTCGTACAGCGAGTGGGCGGTATAAACGAGGGGCAGGCCGTGCCGCCGGGCCGTGTCCGCGCCCAGGCGTCCGACCGTGAACGGGTGCTGACAATGCACGACGTCCACTTCCAGCGCGGCGAAATTGACGGCCAGACGCGGGAACGGACGCGCGAAGTGGTAGGGGTGGCGCGGGAAGGGCAGTTCGGGCAGGCGGAACACTTCGTCATCGTCGTCGGGCTGCGCCGCGCCGGGCGCGAACACGAGGACGGAATGGCCCAGATCGCGCAGGGCCGCGCGCAGCGTCAGCAGCGACGTGACGACCCCATTGGCGACGGGAGTATAACATTCTGAAAAGAGAGCTATTCGCATACGACCAACGGCCTCAACGCCCGCTCAAGCATGGGCTGCACGCGCAAAACCCACGCCCGGTTCGGCATTTTGTACAAACGCATGGGGTTATTATAGCCGTTCCACGCGCGCGTGTCAAATTTGCGGCAGGGATTATGGCTTCCTATGAAGAAACGCAGGGTGTCTCGCACCCCGCTTTTTAAGCCTGTTTTTTCATAGGACGCGCAATGAACATGAACCCCCTGGATACCGTTCGCATCGGCATCGTCGGCCCCAGCTGGTGGGTCAACTTCTGGCATCTGCCCGCATTGGAAGCGCACCCTGACGCCGAAATCATCGCCGTGTGCGGCGCGTCGGAGCGAGATACAAGCGCGATTAAGGCGAAATACGGCGCGTCAGCCCGCTACTACGCCCAATCCGACCTCGATTCGATGCTCGCCAACGACCTGCTCGACGGCGTGATCGTCTGTACGCCGAACGACCTGCATTACCCGGTTTCTCTTGCCGCGCTCCGGGCGGGCAAGCACGTCCTATGCGAAAAGCCGCTTGCGATGAACGCAGGACAGGCGCAGGAATTGGCCGAAACCGCCCGCGCCCGCCGACTGATCGGCATGACGAATTTCCCCTATCGCGACAATCCCGCTCTGGGCGCATTGCGCGAACGTCTTGCTTCAGGATACGTGGGAATGCCGCTGCACGTTTCAGGGGCGTACTGGGGCGGCTTTGGATTGGGCCGCCCTCCCGGCTGGCGCGGCCTGCGCGACCGCAGCGGCGCGGGCATTCTGGCCGATTTAGGCTCGCACCTGATTGATCTGGCCCGCTTCGCCCTGAACGCCGAGTTCGCTTCGGTCTGCGCCCATAATCTGACCGCGCTGTGGGGCGAACCCGACACGGACGCGCCGCCGACGCTGATTCGCACGGAAGACGCGCGGGCGGGCGCGCGAAACGACGACGCCTGCGCGTTTCTGGCTGAGTTTGCGAGCGGGGCGCAGGGCAGCTTCCAAACCAGTTGGGTCGCCTATCAGGGCGTCGAGGGACAGCATCAGGCGCTGGAAATCTTCGGTACGGCGGGCCGTCTGCATTGGCAGTCCAATTTTACCGGAACCTTTCTGCGCGGCATGAAATCTGAAACCGGCGGCAAATGGGAAACGCTGTCGCCCGGCGAGCAAACGTCTCAGGCGGCTTCAGCCGGTCCGTCAACCAACCCGCCCCGCGACATCAATAAGGAAACGCTGTTGACCGGCAGGGAAGCGCCGTCCGTTGATGGCGGGTCGTCTCCCGATGCGACCGCCGAAATCGCGCCGAATGAAGACTTGTTTCGTCCCGGTCGCCTGTCGCCGGCCAACACGACTTATCGCTGGATCGAGGCCATCCGCATGGGCGACAGGATGGTCACGCCGAGCCTGGACGACGGCTGGCGGGCGCAGCAGGTCATTGACACGGTTTTGCAGGCCGGTTGGGAGCGCCGCTGGATTGATCTGGCTTAACGTTCCTTTTTCCAAATTTTGATAAATTCGACACAGGAAGCCAGGGCCGGTTTGCGGAATAGACTCGAACTGCTTTTTCAGGAGGAAACGATGCAATTTACCAAACTGGGCCGGACGGGATTGAAGGTGAGCCGTCTGTGCCTGGGAACCATGAATTTCGGGCCGCAGACGACCGAAGAAGATTCCTACGCGATCATGGATCACGCCCTGGAACTGGGCATCAACTTCTTCGACAGCGCCGACGTGTACGGCTGGAAAAAAGGCGAGGGCGTCACCGAGCAGATCATCGGGCGCTGGTGGTCGCAGGGCGGGGGGCGGCGCGAAAAGGTCGTTCTCGCCACGAAAGTCTATGGCGACATGGGCGACGAAAAGCTGGGCATGGGCGATTGGCCCAACACGAGCCGCCTGTCCGCGCTGCACATTCGCCGCGCCTGCGAGGCCAGCCTGAAGCGCCTGCAAACCGATTACATTGACGTCTACCAGATGCACCATGTGTATCGGGACTCGCCCTGGGACGAAATCTGGCAGGCGATGGAATTGCTGGTTCAGCAGGGCAAAGTGTTGTATGTCGGGTCGTCGAACTTCGCGGGCTGGCACATCGCGCAGGCCAACGAAGCCGCCCGGCGGCGCAACTTCCTCGGCCTGGTCTCGGAGCAGTCCAAGTACCATCTGATGGAGCGCGCCATCGAAATGGAAGTTTTGCCCGCGTGCGAGTTTTACGGGCTGGGCGTAATTCCCTGGTCGCCTTTGGCGGGCGGTCTGCTCGGCGGCGTCCTGCAGAAACTCAGCGAGGGACGGCGCGCGGGCGAGGGGATGCAGAAGGAAATCGAGAAGCATCGCCCGACGTTGGAGAAGTGGGAAAGCCTGTGCGCCGACCTGGGCGAAAAACCCGCCGACGTGGCGCTGGCCTGGATGCTGCAAAACCCGGTCATCACCGGCCCGATCATCGGCCCGCGTACGATGGAGCAGCTGGATGGCAGCCTGCGCGCGTTGGAAATCAAAATTTCCGACGAAACCAACGCCAAACTCGACGAACTCTTCCCCGGCCACAAAACCGCCCCGGAAGATTACGCCTGGTGATCGTTTGCCGCTGGTTTCGGTCAACTTGCGACTGCAAACGAGACATTCATTCTCGCTTGCAGTCGCTTTTTTGTTGATTGTTCGCGCTATGTCTCAGCGCGCGAAATCTTTTGTTATCGCCGCTCAGTCGAAAATTTAATCAAACCTTAACATTCAGGTATTGACAGGAAGGCCATTTTCCTTTATACTAAAATCAGAAAGCAAACGGTTGGCATCGGCGGCAAAGGCTCGAAGTAAAGTAACATGAGCGAATGGCGTTTGGCTAATTTCAGTTGGAGTGCGGCAGACCGCTCAGACTACGTGTTTTTCACCCCCCCCCCGTGTCGTCAGTGTCACATCATCGCTAACTATCGTCGCGCGGCTCCCGCCTGTGCGCGCTCCTCCTGAATGACTCCTGGCAATTCGCTTCCACTGTTGATGCCTTCCCACGTCACTGCCGAAATCAGCGAACTGTTTGTCTTTGGCTTCCAGGGAGGAAGCCCTACCATGAAAACCAACACGATTCTGGCCTGCGCCGCGCTGGGCCTGCTTTGTCTCAGCGCCCCCGCCGTCTCGAAAGCCCAATGGGTTATCAGCGGCGGCATGGGGAATGGCCCTGACAACCTCCAGTCTGGAACGGGGCTTGCGTTTACCGACAGCTCCTGTGGCGCATTCGCGGCTGCAAAGTACGATGGCCCCGCGCAGAGCAAATCCATCACAGTCACCTTCACCGCCAAACTCATATGGATGGGTATGGGGCCGCCAGCGGTAGCAGCGAAGGTGCAGGCGTCCGTGCAGGTCAGCGGGACGACGCAATACCTGGGGCCGCAAGGACAATCCTACGCTGACAGCACGGCGCAGACAAAGTTGCCCAAGGCTAACACATCTGGCAATTCGGGAAATGGCGCCCATTATAATCAAGGCCCGCCTGCCACCAATGGCAACCTGTTCGCTCAACGGTTGAGCGGCTCCATAAACGCCAACGCCCAATACAACAATCCGGCAATCCCTCAGGGGTCGCAGGGCGCGGTCAGCTTCGCGGAAGCGGACGGCGCAATTTTCTTCGCGATAACGCCGTAACAGATTGGCGGAATGCCTCGTCCAATGGGAACGATAGTGGGCGAGGCATTCCGCATTTGCGTGATTTTCGCGAGGCAGGTTTGTAGGGAGGCCGGAAGGATGGTTAGCGTGGACAGAATTTTGTTTTTCCGCCGCAGGCAATGGGTGGCAGACGGTCTGCTGCCGATACTGCTGCTGTTTTCGGCGAGCCGGGGCCGGGCGCAGGTGAAAGAAAAAGTCATCCTGCCGCCGAACCTGCGCCAGCAAACGGCCCTGAAAATGCAGAACGCCTCGATGAGCGCGATGCTGGAGGCGCTCCGGCAAAACGCGCACGTCAGCCTTCTCGCGGACGGCGAACCCTTGCGGGAAAAAGCGGACATTGATACGTCGGGAACAGTCGCCCAACTCCTCGACCGCATCGCCGATACGTTCGATTACGAGTGGAAGCCCGCGAAAAGCGGAATTGTCCTCCTGACGAAACGCTTCCAGAACGAAAAGGAACGCCCGCAAATCAACCTGCCGGAAATGCAGCAGATGGCGAAGGACATGGTAGCGGCGCTTCGTCTGGCTCCCCTGGCCGCGCCAGATGTAGAACTGCACGACCTGTGGAGGCAGATGATGCGGTCGCTGACGCCGGAGCAACTGGCCGCCATGAGCGGCGAAACGCCCTTTTCCGCCCGCGACCTGTCGCCGCCGCAACGTCAGCTTCTCCAGCAGGGCATATGGCAGCGAGAAATGCCGGAAGACCTCAAGCGTTGGGATGAGCTGGCTCGCAAACTGAGCGGCATGACAACGTCTTATTTTACCGCAGACCTGTCCAACATCTCGACCATAAGCTACACCGATGAAACCGGCCCGCACACCGAACAGCAGGCCGTCATTTCGCACGTTGTGCGGGAAAAGAACGGTCACAGATTGGTCACACAAATTTACAAGCCAGCCATATCCAGATCGAATGGAGGAAAGCCATGAAGCGAACCTTGTTGAAACGCGCCATCGCTCTGATAGTCTTGCTGTGCGCGACAGGGGCGGCGGGGCGAGTGCAAGCGGCGGAGCCGCCTTCCGCGCCGAAAGCGCAGGACGCCGCGCCTGCCGCTGCGGAAGCCTCCGTGTCGGCGAAACTGGCGAAGCGCGTTCGACTAACGCTGGGAACCACGACGGCGGCAAAGGCCATCGCCGCGCTCGCCGAGCAGACCGGCGTTCCCATCCTCCTCGCCGACTACCTGCGCGAGCGCAAGTGTC
>JBBRNU010000326.1:0-5683 GCA_038230115.1 Chthonomonadales bacterium
GCAGGCCGCACGCAAAAGCGTCGGCGGCGATGCCGGGATGGGCGTAATGCGGCGTGGCGATAATGACGGCGTCCGCCAGACCGCTGTCGAGCAGTTCGGTATGCGTGGCGAAGCCGGGAACTCCGCTTTTGGCGGCAATTCGTGCGCGGGTTTCCGGGTCAATATCGCAGATCGCCGTCAGCTCGGTTTCCGGTATGTTCGGGATCATCTGGCAATGTCCCGAACCCATCGCGCCCGTTCCAATCACGCCAAACCGAACCTTATCCGCCGCCATGTTCCGCTCCTTCCAACCCGACGACACCTCGCAAACGTCGTTGTAAAATTGTCTCTAGGCGGCTAGTTCGCCTCGCGCGTCTCTTTTTCCTGCCCCGCTTCGTTTGGAAGACGCTTTCCCGTTCAAGGCATTCGCATTGCGCCTGCCCGCCAGAAGTTGAAACGCCTGCTGTCTGCCAGAGGTTGAACCCGCAGTAGGAAAAAGCGCGTTTGCCGGAGGTTGAAAACCCCCGGCAACAAAAAACAGGCGTCCTGCGGACGCGCACTCCGCGCAGACTGTGAACGTGATCCGACGTTCCAAGCCGTGAGGAAAGCGCAAGTATTTCAACGCTGCGACGCCGCGTCCGTAGGCCGCCTGCACTTTCTGGCGGGGGGTTTTCAACCTCCGGCCCCGCCTGGCTTTTTCCTGCCTCAGTTGGCGATTGGACTACGCGCGTATCTGCCCGCTGCCGCGCACGATGGTCTTGTAAGTCGTCAGCTCGGTCAAGCCGATGGGGCCGCGCGCGTGGAGCTTTTGCGTGCTGATGCCGACTTCCGCGCCCTGCCCGAACTCCGCGCCGTCCGTGAAGCGCGTCGAGGCGTTGACATACACGCAGGCAGCGTCCACCTCGCGCGTGAAACGCAGCGCCGCGTCGTAGTCCTGGGTGACAATCGCCTCGGAATGCCCGGTTCCGTAGCGGGCGATGTGATCCAGGGCCGCGTTCAGCGAATCCACGACGCGCACGGCTAATGTCAACGCCAAATATTCCGTCGCCCAATCGTCGTCGGTCGCGGGCCGGGCGGCGGGCCAAAGCGTTCGGGTGCGGTCGCAGCCGCGAATTTCCACGCCCGCGCTCGCGAACTGCGCGCACAGGTCGGGCAGCAGGGCGTCGGCGACGTCGGCGTGAACCAGCAGGGTTTCCATGGCGTTGCAGACGGACGGGCGCGACACTTTGGCGTTGAACGCAATGCGGGCCGCCATCGCCAAATCCGCCCCGCGATCCACGTAGGTATGGCAGTTGCCGCCCAGCGAGGTCAGGACGGGAACCGTCGCGTTTTCCAGGACGGATTTTTTCAGGGCCTCGCCGCCGCGCGGAATCAGCACGTCCACCAGTCCCTCCGCGCGCATCAGGGCCAGGGCGGCTTCGCGGTCGGTAGCCTCGATGAATTGCAGCGCGTCGGACGGCAAGCCTGCCGTTTCGCCCGCCCGCGCTAAGAGGCGCGCAATCGCCGTATTGGAATGCAGCGCTTCGGAACCGCCGCGCAAAATCACCGCGTTGCCGGATTTCAGGCACAGCCCGGCGGCGTCTGACGTAACATTGGGGCGGCTCTCGTAAATAATGCCGATCACGCCCAACGGCACGCGCACCCGCTGAATTTCCAGCCCGTTCGGTCGCCGCTGCCCCGAAATCGTTTCGCCGACGGGATCAGGCAGGCCCGCGATTTGCCGCAGCCCTTCCGCCATCGCGCCGATCCGTTTTTCGTCCAGGGCCAGGCGGTCGAGCAGGGCCGGAGCGAGACCGCGCGCCTGTCCCGCCGCCAGATCGGTTCGGTTGGTGTCCAGGATCAGCGCGCTCCGCGTCGTCAGCGTTTCGGCCATCGCCCGCAGCGCGCGGTCTTTCACGTCGGTCGAGGCCGCCGTCATCGTCCGCGCCGCCGCCTTCGCGCGCCGCGCCATCGCCAGAATGGTTTCGCTAATCGTCTCGTTCATGCCCCGCCCTTTTTCATCTTCGGCTCGCTAGTTCGCCGCCCCGCCGGTAGACGCTACACAAACAAATCGTTCACGGCCAGACGCCAGCCGGAAACCGCAGGCTCCGCGTCGGCGATTTCGTCGCGTCGGAAAACCAGGGGCGGGTTCGAGTCGCGCGCCGTATGCTTCGTAACAACCGCCTCGCTCCGCAAATCCACGTCCCACACGACCAGGGTTCCCGCCGCGAAATAATCGGCGATTTTGGCGGCAAGCGCGCGCGCGGCTTTCGCGCCGTAGTCGTTCTCGCTGCGAACCTCGACGGCAAATAGGGGCGCGTTCGGCAGGAACTTCATACCGCTGACGTCGCCGACATACCAGGCCGCATCCGGGCTGAAGGACTCGCGCCGGGGCAGCTGCACGAGAAATCCCACGTTGTCGGGGAGCGCGTGACCGCCGCCAATTTGCTTCTCATGCAGGCGCAGGCTGACGTAAATTTCCCCGCTTGCCCGCCCCGGAAACGCGCCTGTCGGACGCAGTAACACGAGTTCTCCCGCGACCAGTTCGGCCTTGCCGCTCTCAGGAACGTTGTACAAGTCCTGCACAGTCGCGCGCGGTTTCGTCGTCAGCGTCATCTTGCCCGCCTCAAAGGAAGGTTCGCCCCGTTTCTTGTTTCCATTGTACCAAGAAGCGCCTGGTTACGCAAGCGCGTCGCTCACTTTCAACCTCGCCCCCAAGTTCGCTTCCAACCGAGAACCGGGCGTGACAGGATATTCGACGCCTCAACGCGAATACCATTGTGGATGCAAAGCGGATGCAAAGTAGATGCAAACGCCGACCGAAGCCAGGTCAACAATACCACGACCGGGAGGAGACCGATGCTTTCCCTGAAGATTACGCCCGAAGAGGCGCGCAGCGGGCAAATGACGCCCGCCCATCTCGCCGACGCCGTGCGCGCCGTTCACGACGACGGTTTTGTCGTGCTGGAAAATGTGATCGAGACGGCGCACCTGGACGTTTTGCGCGAGAAAATGTTCGCCGATCTGTCCGCGTTCATGGCGCGCGACGACGCCCCCTACAATTTCAACACCAGCAACGTGCAGCAAGACCCGCCGCCTTTTCCGCCCTACCTGTTCCGCGACGTCCTTGTCAACGACATGGCGATTGCCGTCACGAAAGCGGTTCTGGGGCCGGGCGTGAAAAACGGGTTTTACAGCGGTAACACCGCCGTTCACAGCGAAAAACGCCAGCCGGTTCACGCCGATACGGGGCAGCTGTGGCGTAATCTCGACGTCGCGACGCCCGCTTTCAGCCTGGTCGTCAACGTGCCGGTGGTGGACATGAGCGCGGAAAACGGCAGCACGGAAATCTGGCCCGGCACGCACAAAGACACGACCATCTCGATTCACGAAGACATCAAAATCCCCGAATCGGCGCTCGCCAGGTGGCGCGAAAAAAGCCCGCCCCTGCAGCCGACCGTCGCGCGCGGCGGCCTGCTGATCCGCGACATTCGGCTCTGGCACGCCGGAATGCCCAACCGTACCGACACGCCGCGCCCGATGATCGCGATGATCCATAGCGCTAGTTGGTGGGGCCACACCGGAACCCTGAAATTCCCCAAGGGAACCGAAGATTTCTTCGCACATCCCGACCTGCATACCAGCGCCGAGTTCGTGGAAGGCGACATTGACTACCTTCACGCCCCGCAAGCCTACGATTACAAGCCGAACAAGTAAAACGCCAAGCGGGATTGAAAAGCGGCGAGTAGGCATGAAACAGACGGGAATAAATCCCCGTCCTGAAACGCGGCGAACGGGATTGAAACCCCGTTCTGAAACGCGAAGCCCGCCTGCACGGGCTAAAGACGAATTGTCTACTGCCCTCTTTGCAAATTGAGAACGTTTTGGAGAAGCGGCATTTCAGGCCACGAAGGTGGTCTGTCGTTTCAGAACGGGGATTTATTCCCGTTCTCGACCCGTTCGCCGCATTCCGGCTGTGGTACAATACCTTCGCGCCGTAAACTAGGATAAACCTGTCTACCGATAGAATTGCGAGGACGGTTACGTTTGTCGGCGGACGGAGATTTGCGTCATGCCTGCCCAGCGCATGTTTGCGTTCACGCCGGAACAACAAGACCGCCTGCTTGCCAGCCGCGCCGCGTGGGACGAGGGCGAAGGCGAGGAGCGCCTGGAACGCCTGCGGCAGCGCGAGGAAGACGGCGAGACCCTGCGCGCGATTGCCCGCCTGCTGAAAAACGCCGCCTTCGCATCGGGCCAGAATCTGACGCCCGCCGATATGGCGCATTTGCTGGCCTTGGTTCGCGCCCTGGCGCCCAACCCCAACCTCGACGCCCGCCTGCTACGCGTTCCCGGCGAGCCGCAAGCCCTGAACCACGACCTGCGCGACCTGTGGTTTGGCAAGGCCGGTCTGCCGACTCGCCTGCGCGGGTTCCTGACCCGGCGGCACATGGGCGCGCAAACCGCCACGCAGTTGCTTTGCGCCGTTTTCCCGCGCGAATGGCCGCTGATTACCCGAACCGCCCTGCGCGCACTCGCCCTCAGCCCGGAACAGCGCGCACAGGCTCTCGAGGACGCGCGGCAGCGTTACGACCTGCCTCCTCTCGTAATCGGGCAGGAAACCCGCACGCTTGCGCCCGTCGCGGTCGGCGTTCCCGACAACGACCCGGCCCTGCGCCTGCTGGCCGACGCGCTCGTTTTCGAGTATGCACGCGATTTGCTGGAAGCGGAAGATTACGTCGAAACACATCGTCTGTTGACAATAGGCGCGTCGCTGCATCCGCATCGCGCCCGCCGTCACGCCGCGCTTGCCTATGCGACTGAGGCGAGCGCGTCCCGGCAAAACACGAACAGGGATACGCGCCAACTTGCCGCAGCAACTGTTCGCGAAAGCGCGCCGCCCGCCTACGCCGCAGATTTCGATGCCGCCCGCGCCGACGAAATCGCCGCTTCGCAAGCCGCTGCCGAAAGCGCGCCGCTTGCCCCGCCGCCCGATCTCGCCGACCATTCCACCGCCGAATTGCTGACCTATTTGGAGCGCGCGATTGCCGAACAGGGCTTTACTTACCCAACGCTGACGATTCGCGATTACTACATCGCCCTGCAAACCAAGCCGTTCGTTCTGCTGTCGGGCCTGTCGGGAACCGGCAAGACCCGCTTGACCTCGCTCTTCGCCGAAGCCCTGACCGGCGATCCGACCGTGCATTACCGCCTGCTGCCGGTTCGCCCGGATTGGGCCGATTCGACCCCGCTGCTCGGCTACGTCAACCTGCTGGCGGGCGGCGATTCCGGGCGCGGCGTGTTCGTGACGACGCCGTTTCTGGATTTTCTGCGCCGTGCGGGTCGCCCGGAAAACGCCCATCGCGCCTATTTTCTCTGTCTGGACGAGATGAACCTGGCCCGCGTGGAACACTATTTCGCCGAAGTCCTGTCGGCCATGGAAACGTCCGGGCGCGAACTCCTGCTTCCGGGCGGACAAGCGGTTCGTCTGCCCGCCAACCTTTTCCTGACCGGCACGCTCAATCTCGACGAGGCCACCCACGCCGTCTCGCGCAAGGTTCTGGATCGCGCCAATACGTTGACCTTTCACGACGTCTGCCTGCGCGAAGAAAGCCCCGTCTCGTCGGAACCGCCGGTTGCGTCCCCGCTCCTTCCTACGCTGAACGCCGAAATGCGGCAGGCGCTTTTTCTTCTCGCGCGCGTCACGACCGTCGCCGCCGCCCGCGCC
>JBBRNU010000327.1:0-5663 GCA_038230115.1 Chthonomonadales bacterium
AAGCAGAAATATAGCGCCTGAAAAATGCCAGCCCTTACCCATTTTTTTGACCTCAAAGGGCATCAGACGGCGATGACAGCCTGATGCCCGAAAACGGAGCAGAGAATTAGAAACTGGTGTTTCCGGCTCCCGTCCAATACCGAAAATCCACCGGGTTGAAACCTCCCAGACTGCCATACCCCCGGTTGCGCGTATACGTGTCCGCTCGGTCAATCGCTGTCTGGAAGTTGCGGTGAGAGACGAAGAGTTCCTGCCACAGTTGCCGCCGCCAGAAGTCCCAGGCGTCATCCGGCGGGGCAAACGTGCCATAGATATTGCACTGTGCCTGCCATCCCAAAAACACGCCCCAGGCATTGGCTCCGACGCTGTAGGTGACGCCAAAGGCATCCTGGTCGCTTCCTGCTCCCGTCCCGGCGGAGTCACAGGCGTCGATCCACACCAGACCGGGCGGGTCGAGAAAGTTGCCATAGCCGATGTTTTGCGTCAGAGCGCGAAGGTCGGTAGAGAATCCGCGAATTCTCGCGTTTCCTCGATTTTGAGCGTCGCTTGGAAGCAGATACGAGTAGAAGGTATAGTAGCCCATGCCGAAGAAGGGATGGGGCGCGTCGCCGCCATGTCCATTAACGTAGAGCAGTTGCAGAGGAACGCTGAGTTGATTGACAACCGCTTGTTTAATCCGAAGCCCGGTCTGGTTGTTCATCATGTCCTTTGTATCGAAGGTCATGTAGTTGATGCCAGAGAAGAGCGTTCCCCGCAGAGGCCGCAAGCGTTGCAGAAGGAAGTTCTTGTAGCCGTAGCGTATCTGCTCCCGTTGCGCCTTCGTCTGACTGCCCCCGCCCATCGTCCCCTTGTCTATCAGCACGAACGCATCGCCTCGCCGCTTCTTGGTCGTGGTCTTCTGACGGTTCTGTGAAGGGTTCTGCGCGAAGGCCAGGCGCACCTCGTACTCATCATTTTCTACTTCCTCGCCCGAAGCGTCCGTACCGTTCCAGGAGACGTTGACGGTGGCGGAGTTGCCGGAGAAGGTCTTCATCACCTGTCCGCTGCCGTCGGTGGCAACGATGGAGACCGTCCAGGGTTGGGCGGAGGAAAGCGTGGCGGTAATGGCGGCAGTCGCGGGGACGTCTTCGCCGCTGGGGTCGATGACGGGTTCGACGAAGAAGCTGCCGACGAGGTTGCTGAGGGAGAGACGCACCGAGTCGCGGAAGCCGTACTGGTCGCGGACGGTGAGAGTGTGTGGCCCATTGTGGTACTCGGTTGTGTCTATCTCCATTTCCACGTACCGGGAGCCGTTGCTCTGGAGAATGCGGTCACCGGCAAGGTGGATGTCCTGGGTATCGAGTTGGAGGATGATGTCGGAGTACTCGTAGGTGTAGGGGGCAGGCGGATTGCCTCCTTCGGGGACGAGGGGTTCAGGCAGCACGACTTTGACGATGACGGAGCCGGAGAGCGTGGCGGTATTACGCGGCAGAAGGGTTCCGGCTTCATTGACAAAGCCGACGATCCGCAGGTTGGGCAGGCGGATGATTTCGCCGGGGAAGGGCAGAACTTGCCGTTGTGCCTGAGCGGGCAGAAGCGAGGCGAGCAGGAGCAGGCTGGCAAGTTTGCACAGGAGTTTGTTGAATGCAGACGAACGCGCAAAGACGGACATGGTACTACCTCCCGGAGCGGTGCAACACGCACACGCCCCATAATCCAGCACAACTTGTTTTTATGCCGCAAATACAGACTTGCTGCGGCAGAAGGTAACGAATGTACGGCAATTACCGCTAGGGCTTTCGATTAGGTCTTGCGAGGACGGTAAAAGCGCCTGCCTGCTTGCCTGAGTGCATTATACAGCGAAGTTTGGCCGGTGCCAATAATCTGTTAAAAAATTATGCGCGGCTGAAACGACCGAAGTTTGCAGCGCTATGCCGCCCTGATTTGCATGTTTTGCGGCATGGCGGGCGGTTTCAAAGTGGGGTTGCGGGTGGCGCGCTGTGCGATTGCGGTAACCCTGCATCCAGCGGGACGTGAGAAGAAAAATCATTGGGGCATGAGAAGGGGGATTGTGGGAGAATTGCGGGCGGGATGAGGCGGCGTTTGATTTGTTTGCGGTAGGCGGCGTCAGGAGCGGGCAACAGACTTTTGCGCGTCAGGGGCCGTCAGCAGACGTTCGGCTTCCTGCTCCTCCGCGATGTCTTGTAGGAGGGAAAGCTGCTCAAAAGCGTCGCTCATGCCCTCTTCGCGAGGGTGCGCGGCGATCCATTGCCGCAAGACTTGCTGCGCGGCTAACACTTCGGGAAGCGTGGTCGCGCTCAAGACCTGCACGGTAAGTCGTTCTCTGGCTTCCTCAAGTTCAGCGCGCCTACAAGCCTCCTGAGTCGCTAAATTTTCAATCACAGTAGAGAAACGGAGCGGAGGCATAAGAGGAAGCAAGCCGGAAGTCTCTACGCTTCCGACTTGCACTGCTTGGGGTTACGCCCCAACAAATTCGAGGGATTACGCGGTCACGGGTTCGGGGGCGTTTTGCTCCTGCTTGCGGAAGGACAGAACCCTGTCGGCGTCGGCGTCCACCTCGATGGCGTCGCCTTCGCGGAAGTCGCCGCTGAGCAGACGCTGGGCGAGCGGGTCGGCGAGCTGGCGCTGGATGGCCCGCTTGAGCGGACGCGCCCCGTAGATCGGGTCGTACCCGGCAAGGGCAATCGCCTCCTTCGCCGCGTCGGTCAGCGCGAGCGTCAGTTTGCGCTCGGCCAGCCGCTTCCGCAGCAATCCCAGCTGTATCTCCACGATGTGCGTGATCTGCGCCACGCTCAGCGATTCGAACAGGATAATCTCGTCTACGCGGTTCAGGAACTCCGGGCGGAAATCCCGCTGCACGGCTTCCATCACGCGCGCTCGCATTAGCGCCGGGTCCGTCAGGGCCAGTTCCTGAATGGCGTGGCTGCCGATGTTGCTGGTCATGATGACGACTGTGTTGCGAAAGTCTACCGTGCGCCCCTGTCCGTCCGTCAGGCGTCCGTCGTCAAGCAACTGCAGCAGGACGTTGAACACGTCGGGGTGCGCCTTCTCGATTTCGTCGAACAGGATGACGCTGTATGGGCGGCGGCGAATGGCTTCCGTCAGCTGCCCGCCCTCATCGTAGCCGACGTAGCCGGGGGGAGCGCCGATCAGCCGCGAAACCGTGTGCTTCTCCATGTACTCGCTCATGTCCACGCGCGTCATCGCCCGCTCGTCGTCGAACAGGAACTCGGCCAGCGCGCGGGCCAGTTCGGTTTTGCCCACGCCGGTCGGCCCCAGGAAGATGAACGAGCCGATGGGACGGTTCGGGTCGGACAGCCCGGAGCGCGAGCGGCGCACGGCGTTGGAAACCGCGACGACCGCCTCTTCCTGCCCGACGACGCGGGCGTGCAGCCGGTCTTCCATGCGAAGCAGTTTTTGCATCTCGCCTTCGAGCAGGCGCGAAACCGGAATGCCCGTCCACTTGCCCACGATTTCGGCGATGTCGTCGGCCCCCACTTCTTCCTGAAGCATCGGCTGGCCGTCGCCCTGCATCGCGGTCAGGTCGCGCTGCTCGACCTCCAGGCGCTTGTTCAGCTCGTGCATCTTGCCATACCGCAGTTCGGCGGCTTTGGCGAGATCGCCCGCGCGCTCAGCGGCTTCGGCGCTCAGGCGCGTCTGCTCGATCTCCTGCTTGGTGCGGCTCAGGCGCTCGATCACGCCCTTTTCGTTTTCCCAGCGCGCCCGCAGCTGGCTCGACTGCTCGCGCAGGTCGCTTAGCTCCTGCTCCAGTTTTGCCAGACGCTCCTGGCTGGCGGCATCGGTCTCTTTTTTCAGGGCCACGCGCTCGATTTCCAACTGCCGGATGCGCCGCTCCACCACGTCAATCTCGGCGGGCATCGAATCAATCTCGATCCGCAGGCGCGAAGCCGCTTCGTCTACCAGGTCAATCGCCTTGTCGGGCAGGAAGCGGTCGGCGATGTAGCGGCTGGAAAGCACGGCGGCGGCCACGAGCGCGCTGTCCGTGATGCGAATGCCGTGATGCACCTCGTACTTTTCTTTCAGGCCGCGCAGAATGCCAATCGTATCCTCGACGCTCGGCTCGCCGACGAAAATCGGCTGGAACCGGCGCTCCAGGGCGGCGTCTTTTTCGATGTGCTTGCGGTATTCGTCCAGCGTCGTCGCGCCCACGCAGCGCAGTTCGCCGCGCGCCAGCATCGGCTTGAGCAGGTTCGAGGCGTCCATCGCGCCCTCCGCCGCGCCCGCGCCCACCAGCGTGTGCATCTCGTCAATGAAGAGGATGACTTGCCCGTCGCTGTCGGCGATGTCCTTGAGAACGGCCTTAAGGCGGTCTTCGAACTCGCCGCGATATTTTGCGCCCGCAATCAGCGACCCCAGATCGAGCGACACGACGCGCTTCTCTTTCAGGCTTTCGGGAATGTCGCCTTCCACGATGCGCTGGGCCAGTCCCTCGACAATTGCGGTCTTGCCCACGCCCGGCTCCCCAATCAGAACCGGGTTGTTTTTCGTGCGCCGTGACAGCACCTGAATGACGCGCCGAATCTCCTCGTCGCGCCCGATAACCGGGTCGAGTTTCTGCTTGCGCGCGGTTTCGGTTAGGTCACGCCCATAGCGCTCCAGCGCCTGATACTTCTCTTCCGGGTTCTGATCCGTGACGCGCTGGCTGCCGCGCACGCTCTGGAGGGCCTGTAGGACGTTATCCGGCGTGACGCCCTGCGCCTTGAGCAGCCGCCCTGCCGCGCCCTGGTTATCGGCCACGATGCCCAGCAGCAGATGCTCGGTCGAGACGTACTCGTCTTTCAGGCGCTCGGCCTCGCCGAACGCGACATTGACCGCCCCGCGCAGGCGCGGCGTCAGGCTGGCTCCCATTTCCGCCGTGCCGGAAATTTTGGGAAACTTGCCGATTTCGGCCTCGACCTGCTGCGCCAGCAGACCGACGTTGACGCCCAGCTTTTGCAGCAGCGGCCCGGTCAGGCCGTCCGTTTGCGCCAAAAGCGCCGCCAGCAGATGCTCGACGTCAATCTGCACGTTGTGGGCGCGCTCGGCCAGCGTCTGCGCCTGTTGGATGGCTTCTTGGGCCTTGATGGTGAGTTTGTCCATTCGCATGAAGGTTCGCCTCCCTCAAAATGGGATTAGTTTGTTTGCGCTGTTATCATACCACTTGAGTGTATCATTGTCAAGTACGAAAAATCAAAATGCGGCCTTCGATAAGGAACCGGCGCCGAAAAAATTCTGCGCGGCGGAAGGCGGAAAATTACGAAAAACGACAATAAAGGAGTTCCAAAAGCGAGCGTCGAAATCCTTCTTTAAAACAATCGAACGCCTGCGGTATTGCCGCCGCCCGCCTTGAAACGAACACGCCCGCCGCGCTGAATTGGCGCTCACAACGCCGGAGGGAAGAGCCGAAATGTCCTCGCAGGAAATGGAAATCATTCTATCGCGCCAGTTGTCCAGCTACCTGGCGATGCCGATTGTGATTGTAGACACGGACGGCAGCGCCATCTCCTACAACGAGTCGGCGGAAACGCTGCTGGGACGTCGCTTCGATGAGGACGCGCAGGGGCAGGAGTGGACGGCGCTGTTTCGGCCCACCAATCGGCACGGCGCGGCCCTGCCGTCGGGAACGCTGCCGATGGACGTGGTGCTGGCGACCTGGCGACCCG
>JBBRNU010000328.1:0-5658 GCA_038230115.1 Chthonomonadales bacterium
GCGCAAACTGCATCTGGCCGAGATGACGATGGCGATTCGCCCGGAAGCCGAGGCCGAAGTTGTGGGCGCGAAAAGCCTGCTGTTCTACGCCGCCGGGCCGATTCTGGGCTTGCTGATCGCGTTCGTGTTTTCGCTGCTGGCCGAAACGCTCGACCATTCGCTGCGAACGCCCATCGAAGTCGAAAAGCATCTGGGCAAGCCCGTTCTGGCCGTGCTGCCGCGCATGGACGGACGAGGCGCCGAGGCTCGCCGTCAACTGGGCGGCGAAGCGGCGCGTCCCTCGCTGCCCTCTTAACGCTTACTGATATTTGAAAGAAACGACGCCCGGCCCGTCTCCGATTTGAGTTTGGCAAGCGAAAAGGCGACGGGCCGGGTCGGAGCAGTCGGTTGCGGGCGGCGGGACTGAATTCGGATTGCGTTCGGATTGGATTTTGCGTTAGCATTGGGGTCGCCGGGATTGCCTCGCATGGATTGCAGCGCGCACAGCCGCTCAAGCGACAGGCAGTAGAAGGAACGCTATCGGAATGGCTGAAAAAAACCTGGAAACGAGCGGCCCGCTGGCCCGATTTCGCGGCGGCGGGAATGGAAATGGGAACGGCGCCGGACACTCCGCGAAGGGAAATGGCCGGCTGCTGATCCCCGAAGAGTACGCGCGCCTGCACGCCGACATCGAGCGGGCTTCCAGTCCCTCCCGCTGCTTTGTCGTGGGCGTGACAAGCGCCGTCTATGGCGAAGGCAAAACGACGGTCGCCATGAACCTGGCCTCCATCATCGCGCAGAACTCCACGCAGCGGGTCGCGCTTGTGGACTGCAACCTGCGAAACTGGGATATGCAGACCCGGCTCAATCTGCCGCCGTGCGCGGGGCTGGTGGACATTTTGGAGGGCGGCGAGGACGACCTGACCAATATCGTGCAGAAGACCGAGGCGGAAAACTTTACGATCGTTCCCGCCGGACGCGCCGCCGTCAACCCGTCCCGCCTGGCCCGCTCATCGCGGCTGGGCGAGGTGATGAGCGCGCTGCGGATGGCGAACGAGTTCATCGTCATGGACATGGCCCCGGTGCTGCCGGTCGCCGACACGCGCATTTTGACGAAAGTCGTGGACGGCGTGGTGATGGTCGTGCGGGCGGGCGTGACGCCGCGCGAAATCGTGGCGCGGGCCATCGAAGCGGTCGGCAATGATCGCGTGCTGGGCGTGGTGCTGAACGGCACGGAAACCGCGATGCCGAAGTGGCTGCAGCGCTACTTCTCGTGACGGAAACGCTCAACGCGCCATGCTCCTGCAAATTTACACTTCGCCGCTCATTGTGTTCGCGCTGGCCGGGCCGGGCTTCATGCCGCTCGTAGAAGCGGTTTTCGCCCTGGGGCTGCTCGCGCCGCTGATTTTCTTCGCGGCCTGTACGCTTTATTTATGGCGGTTGCTACTGGGCGCGCTGCCCCTGCGAAATCGGGTCGTCCGTCTCGCGCCGCCCGCAGCGACAACGCCCGCCCAAGCGACGCCTAACAGTAATGATGCAACGGCGCAAATGACGCTCAGCGGTAACGACGCAGTAGCGGCAGGAACAACGATCTTGCCGAACGCGCCCCGGTTCGCGCTGTTGATCCCAGCGCACGACGAGGCGCTGCTGATTGGCGACGCGCTGGAATCGCTGCATAGGCTGGAATATCCGCGCGCGGCCTATCGCATTATTGTGATCGCCGACAACTGCACGGACAACACCGCCGCAATTGCCCGATCGCGCGGCGCGATCGCCCTGGAGCGTTTCGACACGACGCGCATCGGCAAAGGGTACGCCCTGGAATGGGCGCTGCAAATTTTGGAGTGCGCCGCGCCGGAGGCGCGCTATGATGGGGAAATGGGGCAAACGGAAGGAACAAAGAAGCTCGAAGCGGCGTCAGGCGCAGGTGTTCCCCTCGCGACGCCGCGAACCGCTCGCCGTTTTAATGCAGATGCAAACAGCGGAATCGCCCCCCCGCCGTCCGCGCCGATTCCTGCCGCCGATTTCGAGGTTGATTTCAGTTTCGACGCCATCGTTATTTTGGACGCCGATACCGTCGTTTCGCCAAATCTGCTGACCGCGTTCGCCGATGGACTGGCGCAGGGCCAGACCGTAATGCAGGCGCGTTACGAGGTGCTGAACGTCGGGGAAGGCTGGCGCACGAAACTGATGGCCTGCGCTCTCGCACTCGCCCACGTGGTGAAGCCGCTGGGCCGGGAACGTCTGGGCCTTTCCGACGGTCTAAAAGGCAATGGGATGTGCTTTGCACGCAAAGTCGTGCAGGCCGTTCCCTGGTCGGGCGAGTCCATTACCGAGGACATCGAGTACACGTTGCGGGTCTGCCGGGCCGGATACCGCGTCGCGTTTCTCCCCCAGGCGGCGGTCTGGGCGCAGATGCCGACGACGGGCGCACAGGCCGTCAGCCAGCGCAAGCGGTGGGAAGGCGGACGTTACCGGCTCCTGCGAGAAGTGGCCCCGCGCCTGCTGGCCGAAGGGTTTGCCACGCACAGTCGGATTTTGCGCGATCGGGCGGCGGAGTTGATTATTCCGCCGTTCGCCGAGCTGTTTGCGGTTCCGCTCGCGCTGTTTCTGGTTTGCGCGCTGGCCGGGTTCGGACTGCACTGGCGGTTGGCTCTCGCGCTCACGACGGCCTGGGGCGCGGTTCTCGCGCTACAGGCGGGCTACCTTTTTTTGGGGTTATGGGTCGCGCGGGTTCCGGCCCAGACGGCGCTTTCGATTTTATGCGTTCCGTTTTACATCGTCTGGAAGTTTGGAGTGTATGGCGTGATGGCGGTTACACGATCTGCGGGCGGGTGGAAACGCACCGAGCGCCGGAAGTTGTGAGGCGGCAGGGCGGTCAGGGAACTTGGCGGCGCAATGAGCGCGCCGCCAGAATGCGACAGAAACACTTATGCGGCAAACAGTTGGTATCCTCGGAACGCCCATAGATATTCTCGACACCCAAGCGGCGCTGGCCCGGCTGGAGCAGTTCATCCACGAGGGCCGCTTCCATCAGGTGGCGACCGCAAACACGGATTTCCTAATTAACGCGCTCGTTGACCCGGAACTTCAGCATATACTTCGTCACGCCGACCTGGTAATGCCGGACGGAATGCCGGTCGTCTGGGCCGCGCGCATGACGCGCTCACGCCTGCCGGAACGAGTGACCGGGGCCGACATGGTTCCCGCCCTCGCGGAACTTGCCGCCCGCAAAGGCTACCGCATTTATATGCTGGGAGCCGCCCCGGAAATCGCGCGTCTGGCCAAAGCCAATCTGGAGGCAAAACACCCCGACATAAAAATCGTTGGCTGCGTGTCGCCCCCGCTCGCCAGCCTGGTCGAGATGAACAATCAGGAAATTCTCGACGACATCGTGCGCGCCCGCCCCGATATTCTCCTGGTCGCGTTCGGCAACCCCAAGCAGGAAAAGTGGATTCACTGGAACCGGGAGCGTTTGCAGGACGTGCCGGTCTGCATCGGCGTCGGCGGCACGTTCGACTTTCTGGCCGGGAAAACGCAGCGGGCGCCGGGCTGGATGCAGCGCACGGGATTGGAATGGACGCACCGTCTGGTTCATGAGCCGCGCCGTTTGTGGCGGCGCTACGTGCGCGACATCAGTCAGTTCACGCGCTATATGTTCAAGCAGTGGTGGGCGATCCGAGGCGGCTATCGGGTCGGAGTTTCGGAGATTTACGCCGCGCAAACCGGCGACTGCACCGTGCTTTCCCTGGTCGGCGATTTTACGCACGCCCTGCTGCCGCGCTTCCAGGCCGCCGCCGAACAGGCGATCAACGCCAGAACGCACCTGATTCTGGATTTGCAGCAGGTGACCGCCTTCGATGGCGAGGCGCTCGGCACGCTGATCAACCTGCCCAAGCGCGCTGCCTATCATGACCGCGAAGTGCGCCTCGTCGCCGTGCCGCGCGCAATTGCCGACGCCCTGCGGCGCAGCCAGATTCAGGAAGGTTTCTTCACGATTGTCGGGTCGGTCGCGCAGGCGTTTGCGAACGGGCAGCACGCCGGATTGTCCTGGCGTGTGCAGCGGGGCAAGGAAGCGGCGGTCGTTCAGGCGAGCGGCGAGTCCGACGCCCGCACCGCGCGGATGCTGGAAAAAGTCTGCGAGGGTCTGCTGGCCGGGGGCAAGCGCGTGGATTTGGACGCGCGCAGCATCGGTTACGCGGATACGCACTTGCTGGTCGCCCTGTATCGCCTGACCTGCGCCCACAACGAGGTTCCGAACGGCGCGGGCGGCGCGGCGCGCTTTTTCGTTATTCCGGGGCCGACTTTGAAGCGCGCTCTGACCCGCGAACGGCAGTTAGGAAAGCTGGCCCTGCGCGCTACGCCCGACCTGCCCCGCGATGCGGTCGAGCAAACCGGCGACTCGCTCGCCGCCCTGTCTCTTGAAGCGGAAGAGGCAAAAACGGTCGCGGCGCTGCCCGGTCTCAAGGTTTCCGCCTGAGCGCCCGAAAATAAAGCCGAACCGGGATTGCGGGAAGCGAAACGTTTGGCGGGACCTGTCGGGAGTTGTCAACCTCCGGCAAACGCCGCCCTTTCCTGCCGGGAATTGAAAACTCTCGGCCCCGCTCGGTATGAAGCGAATAGGTCGCCTTCATAACCTGCGTTGCTTGTATTCACTTCCGTCCGGCGAGGAACCCGCGAAATTATGGCCTATAAGTCGCACGCACAGCCGGTCGTTACCGCCGCCGCTTCCGATTCTGTCAGGAGCGGGCGGACGGGCAGTCTCACCCGACTGCGGCATCTGATCGCGTGCGAGACCGAAGGACTGCATGGCCGCCTGCTGTTGGCCGGATGGTGCGCCCGCCTACTGCCGCACTTCGCTTTCAGCCGCCTGCGAACCGCGCTGTACCGCCGGGCCGGGCTGCACATCGGGGCGCGCTCGCTCCTTCTGGGGCCAGTCGAGCTGGTCGGGCCGGGCCGCATCGAGGCGCGCTTTTCGCTGGGCGATGACTCGTACATCACGGCTCCCCTGTACGCCGACCTGTGCCAGCCGATTACGATTGGCAACGGCGTTTATATCGGCCACCATGCCACGCTGATCACGACCAACCACGAAATCGGCCCGTCCTGGCAGCGGTGCGGACAGGCGAAATCCGCGCCGATTACGATTGGCGACGGGGCGTGGATCGGCGCGCAGGCGACGATTTTGCCGGGCGTGACGATTGGCCGGGGCGCGGTCGTCGCAGCGGGCGCGGTCGTGACCAAAGACGTGCCGCCCGACACGCTTGTCGGCGGCGTTCCCGCCAAACCGCTCCGCGCGCTCGACGCCGCCCGACCCTGATGACAAAAATGGGGAACGTCCGGGGCCGAGGGGTCAATCCCCGGCAAAACTGGAGTTTTAACCCCTCGGCTCTAACGTTTCCCGGCTTCGCTTGCGATGGATCGCATGTTATGCAACACTCCAGGATGGATAAAGTCCGCAGCGCGTTCGTCGGCCTCAGCGCCCTCGTAATTCTTGCGGCCATCGGGCTTTTTGGCGGCGACCCTAGCGCACGCAATGCCCGCGCCAATCGCGCTCTGCCTGAAGACGACGCCCTGATTTTCGTCAATGGCCTGGAAAGTGGCTGGCAGGACTGGTCGTGGGGCGAGCGCAAAATTTCCGACCCGACCGTGAAGTTCGGCGGACAGCCGAGCCTGCAA
>JBBRNU010000329.1:0-5651 GCA_038230115.1 Chthonomonadales bacterium
CCGAAGGAAGAAGGTAGAATACATCCGTCCTTCGGGGCGATACAGGCCGTCCTTTCCCCACCTCCGCCAAGAGTTTTGGGAAGGGGCGGCTTCAGTCTTAATTATGACGGTCATTTTGATGTCCGTCAAGCAATTTTTGCGAAACCACGTGTTAAAGTTGTGTTAAGAAATGCGTTTGTTCGCTCAAATATTGCGAACAAACGCATTGTCGTTTGCAAGCGCAGTCTTTCCGTTCAGTATGCACCATGACACGCGATGGTTCAAATGGCGCGTGTTCAAACTCCGCGAGTCGCCTGTACGTTTTCGACCCGCAAGGCGCGTCGCTCGTCGTTTTCGACACGCCCAGCACGAAACTCGGCCCCTTCCGCAACCCGTCGGGCGTGGCGCTCGGCCCCAACGGAGAAATCTACGTCGCCGACACCCTCAACCACCGCATCCTGCGCCTCGCCTGGGAATGAGGCGGCAATACTTCCGCAAGAATTCCGTTCGCAATGATTTGGCAAGGGTTTCGTTCGGCTGGCATAACGAAAAGGCGGGAAGGGTCTTGGTTGACCCGGCCCGCCTTTTCTATATAAATATGCCAGGGTTCAACGATGGGGTTTCAAGCGCAGACTCAATCCAAAAGAACCAGGGGCAGGAGCGGTTCCTCGCGGAACGCGCCTACTCTTTACGCTCCTCCTGAACCGCCGGTTTGCTTGTCTCTGTCTCGCTGGCGCGCAGCAGTTCGTCCGGTCTGGTCGCCGCGCCTGCCTGCGCGGGCCGCAGTAACGTCGCGAACGGCGCTGGGTCAGCCGGAACACGCAGGAGCGTGGCGGCGTCCGCTTCTCGCATTGCCTGCTCTACCCGTTCAAGCGTCACGCCAAGTTCATGCAGCACAGCCGCAGCAAGCCTGTCGCCACGTTTCGAGCGCGCAAAAGGAAACGCGCTCCATCCCGATGGTTGCGCCGCGCTCAACACGCCTAACAACAAGTGCGCTGTGCTGATGTTTTCGCTTTTTAATCTGCTCGCTTCTTCGAGCGTCATTCTAACGACAAACTTGGCCGAAGGAGATAGCTGCGTTTCCTTGTAAGCGGGAATGTGTGTGGCAGTTGGAAGCCGAGAACGCAAACAGGTTTGTACTTGATCCGGTGAAACGCCAAGATGCCGGAGAAGCGGAACGGCCTCCGCGCCCGGTTCCGTAACCACGCCAAGCAGAATGTGTTCCGCATCCACCTGGTTGCCGCCCTGTTGCTCCACCTCTCGTTGAGCCAGATAAATAGCGTTTTGGGCATGGGCGGTGTAATGCAACCAGGTATAGATTGGCAACTTTTCCGAGCCTCCACGCGCAGCCTAATATTCCAACTCAGCGGCAACCCGACCGCTTCCCTGTCAAAGTCGTTCGTACAAAGCCTCGCGGCTAAGCGCCTCTTCGGGCAGGGAGACGCCCGCGGGCGAGGCAAGCCGTTGCAAACGCGCTGCCCAGTCTTTTTGCTCTTCACGGGCGCTTACGGGTGAAAGTAACCGTTGAGGAAGCGAGCATTAATACGGAAAAAGAGCGCCGTTCTACGAAACCGCTGACATTTACGCTGAATGGCGCACGTTGATGGAGAATTACGAGGTGAAAGGATAGGTCGTTTTTGATGCGCGGCTTATGGCGGTGATGCTGGCTTACAAAATTGCTCACATTCTCACCACGAACCGAGCCGACTTCCAGCGCTTCGCAGGCATCACGGTTATAGAACCCTGAGCGTTCTCCCCTCCTCTTAAGAGAAATCCCTCTCGCCGTGTTGAAGACAAGGCTGCGCGTTCTTCCGGTTTCTGGATGGTATGCCGTCAGGAATTTCGCTTGTGGGGCGGTCACGCTTACGAAACTCGAAAGAAGACCACACCCAAAATCACGCCCGTAACGAGCAGAACCGTACACGCAACTTGTAGAAACGCCCGACTGCGCCAATCCGGTTTGTTCAGGAGGCGGCTGCACGCTTCGGACGCTTCCACAAGTTGTTGGCGCGTCTCAGCCTTCACCTTACCGCCGAGGCGCGCTTGCTTGAGAACGCTTTTGGCGCAAGACCGCCAAACATCGTCAGCGGCTTTGCGCCGCTGGCTCTCTCGTTCCATGCCGTCAGCCAGGCGGCGCAGCAGGAAAACAAAACCGAAATAAAGGAGCGCGCCAGCCGCAGCCGTTAGTTTGCGTGACTGCGTTATCGTCAGCAGGTGAGCGGAAAGCGCAAAAGCGTTGGCGAGTTGAAGCGCAACGGCGAGCCACAGAGGATAAGGCCGAAGCGGGCGAAATTGCAGAGAAGCGCCGACGCCAATCAGCAAAACAAGCGCGAGCCACATATGTTTCTCCTCATCTCCAGTTAGAACGGAGTCTGACCCCCAAAGCTTCCACCGCTTTGTATCCGATACGAAGCGCGTAGAGCATCGCGCCGAGGCGACGGCTTTGCAGGCGGCGCGACGTTTCGATGCCGCCGTCATCTATTTCATAATCTTCATAATTGCCTGATTTTACGTCCATTACGGTAAGCTTGCCGATGTTGTCGGGCGTTTCGATTTCGGGCCGCAGGCGCGCATAAAACTCCTGCGCCTGCTGCCCTAACGGAATGATCGCCGAAGCGAGCGGGGGCGTTGTCATGGACGATACCTCCTGTGTGAAAAGAGAATGTCAAATATTTGCGCGCTTTCCCTCGCCAGAAGTTGGGTTGCAGCCTAAATAGCCTAATGCTTGTCCGCCATCTGCTGGCGGACCCAGCCGATCTGCAAGTCCGATAAGCCCGGAGCGACGCGCCATCAGAAGAATGGCTGGCCCGGCTCAGGCTGGATGGTATCGTTATGGACGGCCCCCGGCAGCAGGAGGGCCGCATAGCGGCGGTTTCCGGCTTTGGCAAGCGCCTGCTCGATGTTTTGGATGCTCTCGCTCGGCGGCGTGTTGCGGTCGCGCTCACCGTAAATGAGCAGCGTCGGGACGTGTATCTTTTCCCAAAAAGGCAGCGAATTGTAGCTGCCGGTCTTTTGGTAATACGCATACAGCCAGTTGCCGCGCGGAGGCGGAACCACATCTTCAAACCACTTCTCGCTTTTGGCCTGCGGGAGCGCGGCGTCAAGCCGCTCCCATCCCTGCCCCGTGCGCGCGACCTCAATAAACAGGGCGAAGAAAGTCATCGCTTTGGCAATATCGGCGGGCGGGTAGCCTTCATCTGTCAGCAGCGTGCGAACGCGAAACAAATCCTGCTCGTAGGCGACGCCGCCGGGACTGTCGGCGGCGATAATGAAGGCGACGCCGGGCGACTGCGACGCGATGAGCGGGGCGATGAAGCCGCCTTGACTGTGGCCGTAAATGCCGATCTTTTTGGGGTTGATGTCGCTGCGGGCTTGCAGCATCTGGAGCGCGGCCAGGCAATCGTGCGCCAGATCATTGAAATCGGCCTGCTTCCAATCGCCGGTGGAGACGCCGCAGCCTCGCTTGTCGTAGCAGAGCGCGGCGACGCCCGCGCGGGCGAACTGGTCGGCCCAAAAGCGGTTGGTTCCCCAACGGCTTTCCGGTCCGCTGCCGTGGTTGAAGATGATGGCCGGGTGACGCCCTGCGGACGAGGGAATGCAGAGCGTTCCGGCGAGCGTGACGCTGCCGTTTCTAAAGCGCACTTCTTCCACTTTGTAGGGAAACGCGCCGGGCTGAATGCGCTTCAGCGTGAAGGTTCCCGCCGCGCCGCCGTTGCGAAACCCGCCGGTGATGGCATCCCCCGCCAGTGCGCCATCAAAAATCATGCCGCCCCCCAACGCGAAGTGAACCCTGGGGAGCGCATACGTGACCATAGCAAGCGGATATTGCAGGCACTTTTGGACAGGGCAGGTGAAGTCGCCGCCGGGGGCGCCGTCTTTATTTTGAAAATCGAAAATTACCGGCAATGCCGCCCCCTGCTGCGTCAGCGTCCCCGCCCAGCGACCGATGAGCGGCCTGGGCAACGCGGGCCGTTGGGCGGCGCATAGCGGTGAGACGAGGGCATGAAGCAATATAACGGCGATGGCGAATGGCGCTTTGATCGTTATAGATTCCAATGAACCTTCTTTTGCTTTCTACGGCGAACGCCTGCTGGATGCGTTGGGCAGGCGTGGCGCAAGAACTCGCATTGGCAACGAAGGCCGCAGCAAAGCCCTGAGCGTAAATGCGTCCGGGGCGAGGCTTGTCCGCTACAGGCGTGACGGGGCCAGGGTTATGACACAGGCCGCTTATTCTTTCAAGCCCGTTGGCAGTCCGTCAATGCTCGTCTTGTTTTTGCTGCGGCGGTATTCTTTCAATCCCTCCTCCCCTTGCTTTGCGGCCCAATCTGTCAACAGATTGCGTTGTTCTTTGAACTCGAACAAAGGAACCGCGAACCCGCAGGAGGTTTGAACCGACTCGACGTGGAGGACGATAATATGCCGCTCGCCCGGCAGGGATTGAAATAAGGAATGCAGTTCGCGTCCGCGTTCGGTATCCAGCGGAATTGCTTCGCCCCGACCGTACAGGCGCAAAATGGAGGGGTTGCCCGAAAAGGCGCAAAACCTAATTGTCATGCGCCCGTCCGCGCTCAGATGCGCCGCTGTCTCGTTACCGCTGCCGGTAAGGTCGAGATAGGCGACCGTCTGATTGTCGAGGCAGCGAAACGTATCCATGCCTTTCGGCGAAACGTTGATCCGCCCGCTTGCCGCCGACGCCGTGAAGAACATCTTCTGCTCGGAAATGAACGCCTGCAAAGATGGAGTGATTTCAGAATAAAATTTTCCCATTGACGGTCGTGTTACGCCTCCCTCGCTTCGAGTCCGCTTACCTCAGCGCACTGCCCGAAGGCAAGCCCAGGCTGTCGTCTTCGACGCGGAATGTTGAGAATGTCGCTGGCAATGCGGCGGGGCGCTGCGTTGTTTGGCGGCGCGTCCGATTACAAATCCTACTATTTCTCGGTTATCTTGAACGTACGCGCGACAATTTCCGTCAAGTCCGTTGACGCGCCCGGCTTTCGCAGTTCGCTCTGGACGAGACGCTTTTGTTCCGGCGTCAGGACGTTGACGATGCCCCGAATGCTTTGCCCCTTGATGGTCAGCGCTTCCCATGCGGCGGATTTCATTTCAACACTCAACCTGGCGCGAAGTCTTTCGTCCGGCTTATCGGCCAGCATATTTTCGTAAACGCGCCGCACGATCACGGCAAGCCGCCGGGCCGCTGCCGCCGCTGTTTTCTCGCTTTCGGCTTGGATGCGTTGGATCGCCTGCTTCTGGGTCTGGCTCAAAGCGGGAACAGGGCCGGGATTTGTCTGCGCCATCGTTCTCGCCGCGGCAAAGAGGAGCATCCCCGGCAAGAACAGGAACGTAATCAAGCGCGCTTTCAGCATAGCATCCTTTTCGGCGCTGTAAATGGAGTTGGACAATTTCTACCCAATCCAGACACGCCAGCCAACCGGGGCGAGAAGTTGCCAGTCTCGATGTTCCTGCCACAGGCGAACTCATGACGGGCGGGCGGTCTGGCATTTTCATGCGCCCCTGAACTACCATTATACCAAAAATTGCCAAGTCGCTCAAGCATAAAAAAGAGATAATATAGCGAGACCCCCTTGACAGATCGCGAAAAACCTGCCATCATTTCGACAGTTCGCGAAATGTAATACTGAATAGGATTTGAAGATGACCGACAAGGCCAA
>JBBRNU010000330.1:0-5649 GCA_038230115.1 Chthonomonadales bacterium
CCGTTGCGCGCGGCGCGCGGGCGGGCGTCAGGACGACGGGCCGACTCCTTTCCGTCGTCATTGCGGCCATTATGCCGCGCGTGGAAGCGGAAACGGTCGTCGGCGCTCACCCCAGCGGCTTCGATTCGTTCGCGGCGTCCGTTGGAACCGAGGGAACCGACCGCGCCGGACGCGGCGCAGCGGAAGGCTCGCCGGTCAGACCGCGTGCGTTGCGCTCGCCGGGCGGCGTCGTCCAGAGCAGGGCAGCGCGCGGCGACGCGCTTTCCAGCAGCGACTCCAGCGGAACCGAGGGCGCTGCGCCCCGGCCCGCCGTTCGCGCCGCGCGCTCCATAGTTCCGGCCCGGTCGGTTGTTGGGGTATGCGGCGAATGCAGGGCCGACAGCAGGCAAAGCCCGGTCAGACCCATCGCGCACAGCGCGCCGCCCGCGATCTGCCGGAAGAACCCGAAGGGCAGCAGACTCCAGCGCGCCTGCGCGTCGCGAATCGGCGCGGGCCAGTCGTAGCGAACCACCTGCGTGTCCGCCGCCTGTTCGGCGCGCAGGGTCATCACCACGCGGTCATTGAAAGCGCGGCGGGACGCCCGATCCGCCATGCCGGTGTGCAGACGCAGCGTGTCACGCAAGATGGCGTCGGCGTCCTGCGCGCGGCGGCAGGTCGGGCAGCGCGCCAGATGCGCCTGAAGCCCGCCCCAGTGACGGCGGGGCAGCGCGCCGTCGGCCTGCTGCGAAAGTCTGCGGCGCCATTTCTCACACCGATCCCACATGATTGGCCTCCTCTTGTATGGCCTCCCAGCGCCGCCGGAACTGCTCGCGCGCCGTGTTCAGGCGGGAGCGCACCGTGCCGACCGGAATTTGCAGTACAAGGGCGATTTCGGAATATTCCAATCCTTCCACCTCGCGCAGCGTCAGGGCCGCGCGCATCGGCGGAGTCAGCGAGTTCAAGACCTGCTCGACGGCCAACCGCTTTTCCATGTCGGGCGCGTGCGCGGCCAGAGTCGGCAGCGCGCCCTCTTCCAGCGCGATCTCCGAAGTCATGCACTTGCGGCGCATTTTATCCAGACACAGGTTGATGACGATGCGATAGAGCCAGGCGTAAAAACCCGACTCGCCGCGAAACTGCCCGATGAGCCGGAACGCCTTGACAAAGGCTTCCTGCGCGATGTCTTCGGCTTCGCGCGGATTGTGCAGCACGTGCGCCGCCAGACGTACCACGCGGTCGCGATACCGATCCAGCACCCAGCGTATGGCGCGCTCGTCGCCCTGCGCGCAGCGGTTGAGCATGGCCCGTTCTTCCAGGCGCTCGGCGGTATCCGTTCCGTCCGACCTGGCCTGCGGAGCCATAAGATTTTCTGCAAACTTCCAGACGCTGGTGTTCATTTTTCGCCTGTTCTGCCTCTCGAAGATACTGACGCGGCGCGCCTATGCGTTCGTTCGCCGTCGTCCTCTGCCGAATCTGTTCTCATGTAACAGCGCCCGGCGCAATAACGTTCCAATCGCAGAAAGGATCGGGTGCGAAACGTATTGGCTGCAAGGAAAAGCGCAGATTTTTGCCAGGAGTTGCGAATCTTCTGTATCGGCTGGCTTTGTTTCGCCATTCATTCGGCATACTCCTCCTTGCTTTCGATTGCGGCTTCATTGCGAGAGGCGAAGCGCCCGTTTGCTGTGGACGACTGCCCCGGCGCATTGAAGTGGGGACGCAAAACAACTGAAATTTGGAAGGCAGAGGCAAGAAGGAAGAGGCAGGGCGTAAGAAAGAAGATGAGAGGCGCAAACGAAGCGACAGCCGCCGGGAGTAAGGAACGCTCCCGCGCGGCTGTCGCGATCAGAATCCGGCAGGCGTTGACCTGCGCTGGCAACAAGGGGCGAAAGGACGTCTAACGCGCGCCTTGCAGCTTGTTCATTTCCGCCTGAATCTGTTTGAGCGCCACCTGCTTCATGTCCCGCGAAGCGCCGGCGTCTTCGACTTGAAAGGCCATGTTGTAGACGGTGAGCGCGCGGAACATGTTGATGGTCGCGCGGGCGTCGTCGGGAATTCTGCCGTCAACCTCGAAATGATGCGGGCCGTGAAACGGCCAGGGCCACCAGCGCGGACACAGTTCGGGTTCGTCCATCATCGTCTCCTTGCCGCGCTGCAGAGAGAGGGCAACGTTGCCATCGTGAGCGTGGGCGAGAACAGTATAAGGCCAGAACGCTCGTGCGCGATAGCGCAAAACGCACACGGAACCTGTGAACTTTGATACACCCTTCCCTTTTTAGCGCGATTTGCGCCGAAGTCGTTATCGCCGGAAGCCGCTTTGCATGACACAATAGAAGCATGAAGACACCGCGACAAACCGGCGCCGACCGACGGCAGTCTCTGCTGCAAGCCGCGCTCGACCTTTTTTCCACGCAGGGGTACGACGGCACGACCACGCGCGCCATCGCCGAGCGTTCCGGCGTGACCGAAGCCGTGCTGTTCAAGCATTTCCGCGCCAAGCAGGAGCTGCTTCAGGCGGTCGTGGAGGCATTCGGCCCGCGCCGCTTTTTCGCGCCCCCGCCGGTCGAGGCGCACACGCAGCCCGCACGGGGGGCGCTGGAGCAGTTCATCGGGCAGTATCTCGACATGTTCTGGGCCAATCGCGCATTCATGCGAATGGTCTTCACGACCCCGAAGCGCGATCAGGCCGTTTTCGCCGAGCTATGGGCGGAGTTCGGCAGACAGGGCTTATATCTGTACGCGCTGCTTCAGGAGCGCAGCGACCGGGACGAACTGCGGCCCGACACGGCGGGCGCGGCGACGGAAATCATCTCGGCGGCGACGGGCGGTTTTCTGCTACGCGTGTTGAACGACGAGCCGGAGGATTGGAACGCGGCCCGCGCGCAGTTCGTGACGCATCTGCTGCAAATCGTCTTGAACGGCATCGAGCCGGAAAAATAATTCCCCAGGTTCCGCATTTTGAAAGCGCGTCTGACTTTATTATCCTCAGATTTTCTTCGTTCTTGGAACAAACTGCCTATCTCAAGACAATGGGGCAAATCTCTTACTACTAGAGATTTGCCCCATTGTCTTGGCGGTCACGGCCTGGCGTATTGCGCTCAGAATACAGGTCAGAGCCTATCCTTGCTGACCTTGCTGTTCGCCGGGTTTTCCTTCCGGGTCGAGCGCCACGCCGGTTGGCGACGCCATGACCGGAAATCCAAAGTTCGTCAGGTTCGAGAAATCAATTTCATTCGCGAACGGCAGCGTTTGGAGCAGGATGCCCGGCGAGGTGATGGCGTAAATCAACGCCTCCATCGAATACTCGCCATAGAAGCAGTAAGTTTCATCTGACAAGACCGGGACTTCCTTGGAGAACTGGATCGGACAGTACCAGCCCCCTGGACTCCAGTCCGGGGGGGCGGGCGCGGGAACGCCCAGGTTGATGGTGATAGGAACAGTGACGCCATCGGGCCGTGTGCGCGTCATAGTGATGGTGGCAATCACGGTGGTCATCGGTGCGCTCATTGAAAATTTCTCCTTAGCAAAACAATAATGCGACGGTCAGGCGAAAGCAATTCCGAGAGCCGCGCCGCCGCCCGTAACGATGAAGGCGATGCCGACCAGCACCACAATCGTGCCGACCTGGACTCCGGGATGGTCGTTCAGCCAGTTGCGCGCCCCGCGGAGCGCATCGCCCAGGCGTCCCGCCGCTTCTCGCGCCAGGCATACGATCCATTCGGCTTCACAACCCGTTCGGCACTTTGTGCGTTCCCATGCATTGGGCCTGGAGCCGCACGAGCGCAGGCAGCCTTCGTGGATGACCTCGCACGTCAGGAAAGTTTTGGGAGACCCTCCGGTTTGAGCCTGCGCTTGCTGCGCCCCTCCGAGCATAACGCCCGCAAGAGCCAGCCCCGCGCCTGCTGTCACTGCGCCTTGAATAAATTCGCGGCGAGACGTTCCGGGCTTCCAGCCGGTTTCGCCGCACGACTTGCAACCCTTCTCTTCGTTCAACTTCGATCCCTCCGTTCTGGAAAATCGTTTTCCAGAACAAGCCTGCTGAATAAGTAAAAATTACCGAGCGACAATACAAGCAGCGTCAATCCCTCCTTTCTGTCTAAGGTGTCTGGCGCTTTTTACCGCATTTGCTCGTAACAATGGTCGAGACGGCGAGAAGGTGGTTGCCGCTGACGGAAATGGCTCCTTTCCCGGTCGCAAAATAACCGGGGTGGCGACCGAAACGCCCTCGCAGATGTACCGGCAAGATTTGTGCCAAGTGAGACTATTTTGAAAAAACTTGATAAAATTATTTCGGGGGGGGTACTAAAAATGTAAATTGTTAGATAATATTCTCATTGCGCGTTGCAAATCGTCCTCATCGGTATCGCGCCGAAAAAATAATTCCCAAAATAAAGCGCGCCCCGCCATTTTTCTGAAACCTTTCCCGCGCCCCGCAACGTCAAGTAAGTGAATACTTACAAGGCGGTTGCGGGGCGCAGTAGCGTGGCTCCGCACAGGGCGAGTTTCCGGCGAGGACTATGAGAGCGAAAGAGTTGGGCGCGAAAAAACCGCGCGCAAGCGGGCGGTAGGCAAGGAGGCGTCCCTGATGAGCAGGACGGGCGGGAAATTACGAAGTCGGTTTCGGGGCGGGAGCGCGCTTTTTTGCCTGTGCCTCGCCCTCGCCCTGGCGACGACCGGCGCGGGCGGTGGACAACAAGCGCGCGACCCGCTGGCCGGGGCGAAAGGCAAGCGCGCCGTCGCCCTCTTTTTCATCGGCCACGACTGCCCGATTTCCAACGCCTACGCCCCGGAAATTCAGCGCCTGTACGCGCAGTACGCGCCGCAAAAAATCGCCTTTTACCTCGTTTACGCCGACCCCGACATCACGCTCGGCGTGGCGACCCGTCACGCCAAAGCCTACGGATACGGCTTCCCGCTCCTTCTCGATCCCGCGCACCAACTGACGCGCAAAGTCGGCGCGACGGTCACGCCCGAAGCCGCCCTGCTGACGCCGCAGGGCCGCCTGCTCTACCGGGGCCGCATTGACGACCAGTACGCCGATTATGGCAGGCGGCGCGAAATCGCGACCCGGCACGACCTGCGGTTGGCGCTGGAGGCCGTCGTTCAAGGCCGCGCGGTTCCGCATCGCTTCACCCGCGCCATCGGCTGCTTCATTCCAACCCGCCTCGCGCGGCCAGCAAGAACCAGCGCCCGGCCTTGAAACGGTCTTAGCCCACCCTGCCAGACATTCCGTTCGACGCGGCGTTTTCAATTTCGCACTGCCTTCCCGTTCCGCCCTTTCGTTGTCCCGCCGTTTGGAGCCAGGCGACCAGACCCGGCCCGGAGATGCCAACCATGCGTTTCGCCGTCCCTCATCGGTTTTTGCGCGCGGCCCACTTTGCCAGCGCCGTCCTATGCGTCGTTTTCGCAATCAGTCTGGTTATGACCTCGCTCCCGGCAGCCGCCAGTCCGCCGACGTTCGCCAAGGACATCGCCCCCCTTGTTTTCGCCCAATGCGTGTCGTGTCACCGGCCCGGCGAGGTCGCGCCGTTTTCCCTCCTGACCTATCGGGACGTGCAGAAACGCGCCCGGCAAATCGCCCTCGTCACGGAAAACCGGATCATGCCGCCCTGGAAGCCAGAACCCGGCTACGGCGTGTTTCAGCACGAGCGGCGGCTGACCGGGCCGCAGATC
>JBBRNU010000331.1:0-5631 GCA_038230115.1 Chthonomonadales bacterium
CTTCCACCCATAGGTCGTAAAATGCCGCTCCTCGCGATACAGCGCCCGCACTTCCACGCGCGCCGCCGCCTGCCCATACGCCCGCAGCCGCTGCAAACACTTGGCGAACAGCCGCAGCGCGATCTCCTGCGCCCCCGCCTGCGTCCGAAACTCCGGCGGCAGGACGTGCGAATGCCCGACCGATTTCCGAACCGCGCTCTGGTTCGCGCCGTAATCCGCTTCTAGACTGCCCCGCAGCATGTACCACCACCGCTCGCCGACCACGCCGCCCCACGCCGCCCGCAGTTCCGACCGGGACGCCGCCCACAACGCCGTGGTTGTCATGATGCCGTGCGCTTCCAATCGAGCCGCCATTCGCGCCCCGATGCCCGGCAAATCCTTCAGACGCAGACCGAGCAGCGCGCCGGGCAAATCTGCCGCCTCGTAAATCGTCAGGCCGTCCGGTTTTTCCCGATCCGACGCCACTTTCGCCAGAAATACGTTCGGCGCGATCCCCGCCGAGCAGCGCAAACACGGCCCCAAACTTGCCTGAACGCTCCGCTTCACCTCCCGCGCCAGCCGCTCTTCCGCCCCCCGCGAGTCGTGCAGACGGCTGATCCAGCACGCCATCTCGTCCACCGAAAGCGCCTGGACGCGCGTAAAATACCCGTTCAAAACCTCGACCAGCCGCGCGTGATAATCCAGATATACGCCAGGACGCGCCGCCATAACATTAAGCCGGGGACAGCGCCGCCGGGCTTCGCGCACCGACATGCCCGTCTTAATCCCGACCGCCTTCGCTTCGGAAGAGACCGCAATCGCGCAGGTCGAATCCGACAGCAGGGGAGCCACGATCAGCGGACGCCCCCGCAAACTCGCGTCCTCCTGTTGCTCCACGCTCGCATAAAATGAGTTCATATCCAGAAAAAAGCATCGCGCCATTGTCGTTCCGCCTCGCCCTTCGATTTTGCCCCCCGCCCAACCCAAACAAAAATTCCCTCCCCACGTTCGTGAAGAAGGAATCGCCCTCCACTCGCCATCGCCCCGCCGCCCATTCTCCAGGCAATCCGTTTACCGGAACCTGCCAGAAGTTTTCTACTCCCGGCAGGAAAAGCGAGCGTCCTGTGGACACACATTCCGCTCACGCCCTGAATGCGCGCCGATATTCCGACATATCAGGCCGCAAAGAAAGCGCAAACATGAGAACGGTGCAACGCCGCGTCCGCAGGACGCCTGCCCTTTGTTGCCGGGGGGTTCCAACCTCCGGCAACGGCGCTGCCCTTTGCTGCCAGACGCTTTCAACTCCCGGCAAACCGCTCGATTGCATAACATGACCGAGGCAAAAAGCGCGTCAGGGCGCAAAAAACCCGTCCGCCGCATTCGCCGCCGCCACAACCATCACGTACCGCGCCCGGCCAACCTCCTCGATCTCCGGCGTTCCCCGCGCCGTCCACCACGACGCCCGCTCGCGCCAGAAAATCTGCGCCCCGTCGCTCGCTACGCCAATCGCCGACTCCTCCAGCCACAGCCGCGCCAGCGGGTTCTTGGAAACCGCCATCAGCCGTATGCGCGCATCCGCCGTCATCAATTCCATCGCCCCCGCCACGCCCGCCCGCAGCGGCGTTCCGTTATTGCCGCCCGACGCAGGCAGCGTCGTTCCCGCCGCGTAAATATCCAGCGTGTGCGGCAAATATAAGCGCGCCACTTTTCCGCCTCCTTATCCCCCTCCTCACCACCGATCCATCGTTCCCGCCGCCCCGCCCGTCGTTCCCGACGTGAACACCTTCTCCCCGCCCGCAAAAGCCACCGGTTCCGTCGTGTTCGTTCGCAGCGACCGCGCCGCCTCCAGACACTTGCTGCTGCGCGCCGTGTAATCCTGGCGCAAATTGCCCTGTTGCGTCCGCCCCGCTTCCTGCGCGTATTCCGCCGCCCGCGCTTCCAGCAGTTCCGCCGCCGCCAACCGCGCGTCGTTGCCATTCTGCGTCAGCAAAAACAACACTTCCGCATCCGTCCGCGTCCGGTCGCCGCCCGCCCGGTTCAGCCCCGTCCCATCCGTGTCCCCCGCATAAAACCGCGCCTGCCCTGTCAGCGTCGCCACGTCATACGTAAACGCAATCCCCGCCATCACCCCCGCCTCCCCTCCCAAAACACTCCCGCAGTCTTCCAGCAAACGAATGTATTGGCGTCCCAAAGGACGCTCAGCCGCAGGCTTCCCAGGCACGGTTTTTATAACCGTGACCCGCTGGCCGTGACCGCCAACGCTCCATCAGGCCAATAACCCCGCGCTCTCAGCCTCCCGACCACCACGCCGACCAAATCTGATGCCGACGCCAGGGCTGATTCTCATCGGGACGATACGGGCTGATCACCCGCGCCCGGTTCGGCAGCGTTCGCGAAATCTCCAAAAACGTAATCGTCCGCGCCCGCGCATCCGCCGCGTACTGTCGTCCCTGCCCCAGCAATGGCAGCCACTCCCACGCCACCGCCGCCGTATCGAACACAATTACGCGCCCGCCGCTGCTCATCAACTCCCATCGCCCCGACACCGCCGACAGCACCAGCGCCGCCGCATAATCCGGCTGGCTCATCGCGCCCTCCTAAAAATAACCCGTCCGGCAGGAACCTTTTTCCCGCACGCTTCGTGTTTAGGCTCAGAACCTATCGGCGGCCACTAATGAATTAGCCGCTCGCTGGCTTACCCGAATTGCCTGCATCACCCGAAAAGGAAAACGCCATGAGCGCCACCACCCAGCAGTTTGACCATGCCGAAGGCAACGTCGCCCGCACCGTCGAGAACCAAACCTCGCGCGTCCCGTCCGACTATTTCCTGCTCGCCGCCCTCGGCTCCATCGCCGCTTCCCTCGTTTTCAAAGCGCTCGACCGCTCCGACGAGGCCAATTTCATCGGCCATTGGGCGCCCACTTTCCTCGCCCTCGGCATCTACAACAAGATGCTCAAGCAAAACAAATAGGCCCGCTCCCTGACTCCCGGCCCGAACCCTGCCAAAAAATTGAGGCGCGTCCAGCGACAAAAATCGCCCGACGCGCCTCAAAAACGTTCTCAACTTCACGGGACTCCATCAGGCGACCGCGCCTTTCGCCGCCATCCTCCCGAACGCCAGCCTCGCCCTGACAGAAGGCTTTCCGATTGCTAACTGTCGCGTCCGCGCGGACGCTTGGCGAACAAAGTTCGCCTCCCTGCCGGGGCTTTTATAGCCCCGGCAATGCTTGCCCGCCAACGCTTTCACAACCCCGCCGCCCTTCCAACCCTAAACCGTCACGCTCGACAGCAGATACCCGCCCAGCGCCAGCCCCGACCCGTCCACCGCAATAAACCGCCAGTCCCGCAAAAACGCCGCCTCGATCATGCTCCCCTTGCGCTTCTCCTCCCGCCACCGCCGCACCGCCAGCCCGCGCGCTCCTGTCGCATCGTCCGGCGCTTCGAACGTGTACCCCAGGCTCACCGTTCGCAGACTCGGCGACTCCGGCGCGTAATAAATCAACGCCAGCGCCGTCCCGTCGTCCGCCTGCCACAGGTTGCCGCCAACATACGCCGCGCCCTCCGCCGCCGTGTTCCGCTGCGCCGCCCCCTCGATCACCGTCAGCCCCCGCATCACTTTCGGCAGGCCCGAAACCGTCAGCGCGTCCTGATGCGTGTACTTCACCAAATCCTTCACGTTCGGATGATCCGCCAGCGCCCGCGCCGCGTCCACCGACAGCAGCATCCGGTTCGGCTCGCGCGCAATCCCCCGAATCACCGCCAGTTTCCCATTCTTGATGTCCGTAAACGGGCTGGAATTCGCGCTGCCATACTGCGCCCAGCTCGTGCCGCTCCCTCCCGTCGTCAGCACGGCCCGGTTGCTCGCCGGATAGTTGGCCCGCTTTGTCACCAGCCCCGCCACCGCGATCTCGTTGTCCAGCATTAGCCGTTCCGTCAGTTGAATCGTCTGATCCACGTCCGGCTGAAGCGGATTGTCCGCCACCGCGACCTCGGCATCCGCCACAAACCCGCGATAGGCGTACTCTTCCGCGTAATAGCTCTGCGCCGACAGCCCATAGTCAATCTCCGCCGCTTCCGTTCCCGGACGCCGCGCCGAAGCCATCACGCCGCCCGTTCCCGTCGGCGACGCGCTCAGGAAATCCTCCTTGCGATACACGAAATACTTGTTCGACCGCTTGCTCACCGGCAGCGTCGGCAGCGCCTGATCCGCCACATACGCGCTGTTGCGGTACATCACGCTCAAATTCGTCAAGGCCTGATCAATGTGAATCTGCGAAAGCGCAGGCATCCCCCGCTCCTTTCAAAAAACGACACGGCAGTAGACGCCCGACAATCCTCTGTCGGGCAAATCGCCTGCCTCTCCGAAAACCGACCGTCAATCCCATCCGCCTCAGCGCCCCTACAAGTTTTGTTGAAGCGCTGCGAGACGCGCTCTCCCGCCTCTCCGCCGCCTCCGCAAGCCTCGCGGCAAAGCCCCAATCCTCAAAAACCCTCCCCGCCGTCTCTCTCGATTTCCTCCGTGTCTCTGCGCCTCTGTGGTAAGAAGAAGCCCCTAAGCCCCCACATACACCATCGGCTGCAGCAGCACGTCCACCAGCAGCCCCGCCGTGTTCGTCGCCCCCGACAACGCGATGCCGATGATCTCCCGCACGTTCGTTCCCGTCGCCGGAACCACCGTCTTCACCTGCCCGCTCGCATTCGCAATCGCCAGATAATCCCCCGCCGCAATCGCCGCCGACCCGTCCGACAGCGCCTGCCCAATCCCCGCCACCTGCACCCCGATCTCATTCGTGTTCGAATTCGCCGCGATTCCCTCCGCGGTCAAGCCCACAAACTTCGTCGCCAGCGCCGCCCCCGGCAGCGCCACGTTCCCCGCGTTCACCCCCGACATCACCACGCACAAATTCGCCGCCCCGATCCCGCTGTCCGCCCCAAACGACTTGATAAGCAAAGGTGTCTGCTTCGCCAACTCCGTGCCTCCTCCCGTTCCTTAAAATCAAATCGCGTCGCCAACCACAACCCCCTCGTTCCCTTCTATTTGCAAGTAAAGCCCTGTGTTAGCGCGGCATTCCCGTCCCCAAGGACGGCTAGCCGAAGGCTCTTCAGGCACGGTTTTTATAACCGTGACCCGCTGGCCCTGATCTACGAAACGCTCCTGTACGCGCGGCACGGTTTTTATAACCGTGACCAATTTGCGCCTTGCCGACCGCAGCGCCGCGCGTCCAACCACAATCCGCCTTCTAAAGTCAAACTTCCTACGCCTCCCGCGCCCCCAGCGCCAGTTCCGCGTTCGCCGCCGTCACCGCCGCGAACGCCTGCACGTACCCGATTCCCTCCCGCGCCGCCTTCTCCCGCGCCATCGCCACCAGGCGTTCCCGCGCCGCCTCGCCCCCTAGCCCCTGCGCGCCCGTCCTGTCCGCCGCCATCAGTTCGCCCATCGGAACCACCGCCCCGTTCTCCCGCACAAATTCCGCGAATAGTCCGCTCACCGGCGCGCTCTCACCCTCGGAACCGAACGCGACCACGCTTCCCTCGCTCAACAGCAGCGTCCGCGCCAATCGCTCCGACGCCTCCGTCGCCCGCAATTTCCCCTCCCGCTTCCACTCCAGAATTTGCCGCTCCGCCCGCTCCAGTCGCGCCGCCCGCCGATCC
>JBBRNU010000332.1:0-5606 GCA_038230115.1 Chthonomonadales bacterium
CGGGGGTTTTCAACCTCCGGCCAACGCCGCTTTTGTGCCGGGCGATTTCAACTCACGGCAAACGAACTGCCTGCGTAAAGTGCGTCATTTACTTCGGGCGGGCTTGGGCGCGGGCGGCGATTTGCGCGGCCCAGTCTGTTGAATCCGGCAGGGAAGGGCAGCCTGCGGCGCGCAGGGCGTCGTTCCCGTCGCGTCCTATCGGGGCGACATAGGCCGCTTTGCCCTGCGCCCACGCGCGCCGGCATTCGCCCGCCATGCCGCCGCCCGCGCGCACGTCGAGGGCGATCACGACGTCGGCGAGGGCGAAAATCAGGCGGTCGCGGCGCTTGTTGTTCGCGCCCAAACTGTGGTCGTCCAGGCGAAAGGGCGACAGCGCCAGATCGCGCGAAATCTCGAAAACGGCGTCGCGAATGCGGGCAGCGGCGAACGGCGGGCGGTCGAACTGCGGCCCCAGCGCCTCGCGCAAGCCCCGGTCGAGAACATACAGCGTCGGGCGGTTCAGGCGCTGCGCGCTCAGGGCCAGCCGCTTGTAGGGCGGGCGGTCGTGACCCGTGACCGGAATGCCGCCCGCGCGAACCAGGCCGTCGGCAAGTTCGTCCTGCCGCGTCAGAACGTCAGGGGCCGCGCCGTTCGAGACCGCGATGGTGAACGCGAAGGCGGGGGCGACGCTGTAGCCGGTCGGCGCGTCCGGCCCGCCTTCGAGGAGGGACAGCCGCCCCAGGCCGTACAAAATCGGCGGGGGCGCGTCGTCGAAGCGTTCCAGGCGGGCGGGGTAGGCCGCGCTCGCCAGGGTCAGGACGTGCAGCGCGTGGGCGCGAGCGGTGCGCGCCAGTTCCGCGCTTTGCTGGCGGAGCGCGTCGCTCTGCTCGGCCAGATGCGCGGCGGCGAGGGGATGCAGGTCATAATCGTTCTGCCACGACCGGGCCGACAGACCCAGACAGGCGGCAGGATCGAGCCGGTTTTGCGCGACCAGACGCAGCAAGCGCGCCAGGGATTTCTCGCCCAGATGCGGCACGCAATGCAGCAGCAACACGAACTGCGCTGCGCTGACGGTTTGCGAACTGGCTGCGTCTGGCTTGCCCACCCGATTCCCTTTCTCTTCTGACAGCGCCAGCGACTTTTTATAGCGAACGCTTCGCCATCGCGGTTGCGCGTTTTTTCAAAACCAGGCTCTGACCGTCTGCTACTTATCGAGATAGTCCGGCGGGAACAATTTCTGGCCGTACTTCTCCGCGATACCCTGGAGCCGCTGTTGTTCTTCCGGGTTCATGACCGGGGGCGGCAGAAAGGTTCCGGCTGGCACGGGCTTGCCGATCTCCTGAAAGAATTTCTCCATGCCCGCGGGAACCACCACGCACCACAAGCGCGCGGTCGTCTCGGTCAGGTTTTTGAAGTCGTGAACCATCCCGCCCAAAGGGATGTTGACGAACGCGCCCTTCCGGGCCGTGTAGGAGCGGCCCTCGGTTTTCACCACGACTTCGCCTTCCAGGACATGAAAAGATTCCTGAAACGCGGCGTGCGCGTGGGGGCCAGGCCCGCCCTGCGGCGGTATCAGCATATCAATGACCGCGTAAGCCCCTCCGGTTTGTTCCCCGGCGATCACCATGCGGTAGGTATCGCCAACCACTGACAGCGTCTGGCCGTCCTGCGCGTCTACGGTCGTGAGTTGACTGGCTGGATTTTCCATGATGTCGAATGCGCTCCCCTTATAAGTTCGCCAAAAGCGCCGGGTTTCCGCCTCCCCCTTTTGCGCCCCTTGCGCTTTTTTGCGGCCAAACAAAACGCGACGCCTCCAAATTTCAACCTTACCGCGCGACCCCATAAAAGAACCCGTTACTGCGCCATGCCCAGGACGCCCAGCGCGTAGGCGTAGTCGAAGGCCTGGTCGCGCAGGTGGTCGTAGCGGCCTGACGCGCCGCCATGCCCCGCGCCCATGTTGGTTTTCAGCAGGAGGGGGTTGGCGTCGGTTTTCGTGGCCCGCAGTTTCGCCACCCACTTGGCCGGTTCCCAGTACATCACCTGGCTGTCGTTGAAGGATGTACGAATCAGCATCGCCGGGTAATTTTTCGGGGCCACGTTGTCGTAGGGCGAGTACTGTTTCATGTAGGCGTAATCGTCCGGCAGGTTCGGGTTGCCCCACTCTTCGTATTCGCCGACTGTGAGCGGCAGGCTGGCGTCCAGCATCGTGTTCAGCACGTCCACAAACGGCACATACGCGAGAACCACGCGAAACAGGTCGGGCCGCAGATTCGTGACCGCGCCCATCAGCAAACCGCCCGCGCTGCCGCCCGAAATCACGACTTTGTCTTTCGCGCCATAACCCTGCGTGGTCAGCGACATGGCGCTATCAATGAAATCCGTGAACGTGTTCATCTTATGCCGGAGACGTCCGTCGTCGTGCCAGGGCTTGCCCATCTCGCCGCCGCCCCGAATGTGCGCGACCGCATACACGAAGCCGCGATCCAGGAGGGCCAGCCGCGCGGAAGCGAAGTACACGTCGCTGGAGATGCCGTAGGAACCGTAGCCTTCCAGGAACAGGGGCGCGGTTCCATCCCGCTTGACGCCCTTGCGATAGACGAGCGAAACGGGAACCTTGACGCCGTCGCGCGCCGCGACCTCGATGCGCTCCGAAACGTAATTGGCGCGGTCGAAGCCGCCGGGAATTTCAGTCTGCTTTTTCAGTTCCGACGCGCGCGTTTTGACGTGATAATCGAAGACCGAGGCGGGCGTTACGAGCGATGTGTAGGAATAGCGGATCGTGTCCGTGTGGAACTCCGGCGTCTGGCCGAGCGTGGCGTTGTAGGTCGGCTCCGGGAACGGGATCGCCTGATCCTTGCCGTTGCGATAGTTGGCGACGGTCAGGGTCGGCAATCCGCCGCGCCGCTCGCTGCGAACGTAAAAGTCGGCGAAACAGTTGATGTCGTCGAGCATCACGTCCGGGCGCGTGGGCAAAATTTCCTTCCAATTCGCGCGGTCGGGCGTGGCGACCGGCGCGGTGACGAGCCGAAACGTGCGGCCCTTGTCATTGACCCGAATGTAAAACAGCCCGCCGCGATGGTCGGGATAGTACTCCTGGTTGGCGACGCGCGGCGCCATCATCCGCCATTCGCCGGTGGGCTGATTGGCGGGCAGAAAACGGGCCTCGCTCGTCGTGTGACTGCTGGAAACGAGCAGCAGATACGCCTTGCTGCGCGTGCGCCCGACGCCGACATTGAACGCCTCGTCTTTTTCCTCATACAGCAGCGGGTCTACCATCTTGGCGAACAGGCGATGCGAATACAGACGGTACGAGCGCTTCGTGTCGTCCTCGACCGTGTAGAAAATCGTGTTGTTATCGGCAGCCCACGCCGCCGAATCCACCCGTTCCGCCGTGTCGGGCAGGACGTCGCCGGTTCGCAAGTCCTTGACGTAGAGTTTGTACTGCCGAAAGCCGGTCGTATCCAGCGTGTAGAGCAGGCGGTTGCCGTCGTCGGTCACTTCAAACGCGCCCAGCCCGAGGAAACTTTTGCCGACCGCCAGGGCGTTCAAATCCAGAATAACCTGTTCGGGCGCGTCGAGCGAATGTTTTTTGCGGCAATACACGCGGTACTGCTCGCCCGCTTCGGTGCGATTGTAATAGTAATAGTCGCCCTCTTTGTAGGGGACATTCACGTCGGTCTGCTTGACGTGCGCCAGCATCTCTTGATACAGTTTTTCCTGCAAGGGTTTCGTCGGGGCCATCACTGCGTCGGCGTAAGCATTTTCGGCGTTGAGATAGGCGGCGACATCGGGATTGGGCTTGTCGCGCAGCCAGAAATAGTCGTCCACGCGCTTGTCGCCGTTCGTGACAATCTCTTTGGGTTGCTTTTTCACGACCGGCGCGGGCGCGGCGGCGGGATTGATCGCCCCTGCGGGCGCGCTCGTATCGTCACGCGGCGTGGCCCGCGCCGCCGTCAGCGTCGTCATTCCGAAAAGCGCCAGACCGCAGAGCGCGACCCCGCCGATTCTGAGTCCCCGCCCTGCAAAGATACGCTGCATTCGTGACCTTCCTTATCCCTGATGTTCAAAATAACGTGATGCATCCTGATGTTTTTCGCGGCGTTTGTGATGATGTGCGTGGCGGACTTGCTGCGGGCAAGCGGCAGGTCAATAGCCAATCGCCTTGAGAACGGCCTCGCGGTTGGCGGCGACTTGCAGCGGCGCGCGCGTGGAATGCTTGACCGCAATGTCGGGGTCTTTGAGGCCATGTCCGGTTAAGGTCACGACGACGCGGGCCGGTTCGGTAAAGAAATTCTGCGCGGCCAGTTTTCGCAGCCCGGCAATCGGCGCGGCGCAGGCCGGTTCCGCGAACAGCCCCTCGGTCGCGGCCAGCATCGCATAGGCTTCCAGAATCTCCGCGTCCGTCACGCTGTCAATCAGGCCGCCCGACTCGTCGCGCGCGGCGATTGCGCCCTGCCAGCTCGCCGGGTTGCCGATGCGAATGGCGGTCGCGACCGTTTCCGGGTGAGCGACCGGCGTTCCGCTGACGAGCGGGGCTGCGCCCGCCGCCTGAAAACCCAGCATCCGGGGCGTTTGCGTCGTTCGGCCCGCCGCATGGTACTCGCGATAGCCGCGCCAGTAAGCCGTGATGTTGCCCGCGTTCCCGACCGGCAGGGCGTGATATTCCGGGGCGTCGCCCAGCGCGTCCACAACTTCAAACGCCGCCGTCTTCTGCCCCTCGATGCGGAACGGGTTTACGGAGTTGACAAGCGCGATGGGATAATGGGCGCAGATTTCGCGCACCAGACAGAGCGCCTCGTCGAAATTGCCGTCAATCGCCAGAACTTTTGCGCCGTGAATCAGCGCCTGCGACAGTTTGCCGAGCGCGATTTTGCCGCCGGGAATCAGGACGAAGCAGCCCAGCCCGGCCCGCGCCGCATACGCCGCCGCCGACGCCGACGTATTGCCGGTCGAGGCGCACATCACGGTCTGCTGTCCGTCCTCCAGGGCTTTCGTGACCGCAAGGGTCATGCCCCGGTCTTTGAACGAGCCGGTCGGGTTCAGCCCCTCGAACTTGCAGTAAAGCGTTATATGGGGGCTGATGGCCTGCGCCAGCCGGGGGGCCGGAATCAAGGGCGTATCGCCCTCGTGCAGCGTGACGACGGGCGTGTCGGCATGAACCGGCAGCCAATCGCGATAGCGCTCAATTAATCCTTGATACATGGCGTCGGTTCCTTTTCGCGGCCCTGCCGACCGGCAAAGCGGCCGCCCGGCGCATCGGGTCAATCGCCTGCTCATTCCCATCGGGTGCGCGGGGCAGGTCGTCGCCCGTAATTATCGGTCAGAAACGCGGCGAAAGGGTGGAGAACAAGGATTCATTCTCGTTCTGATACTCACAGACGGACGAACGGGATTGAAACCCCGTTCTGAAACGCACAGACCACCTTCGTGGCCTGCAATGCCGCTCCGCCAACACGTTTCAGATTGCGAAGAAGCCAGCGCAGACAATTCGAATTTAGCCCGATGAGGCAGACGAGTCGAAGCGCGATTCAAGCCCGCGCAGGCGGGCTTTGCGTTTCAGAACGGGGTTTCAATCCCGTTCTCCGGCGTTTCAGAACGGGGTTTCAATCCCGTTCTCCGGCGTTTCA
>JBBRNU010000333.1:0-5585 GCA_038230115.1 Chthonomonadales bacterium
CCCCTTCCCCGGTGGGGAAGGGGGCCGGGGGGTTAGGTGGAAGACGCCAGCGTTCAATTCGCCGCCGCTGTCTTTTCCCCCTCGGCTATAGGCCGGTCGGCGCGGTCGCACAGGGCGGGCGAAAGCGGGATGGTGCGGCGCAGGCGCGTCAGGCGCAGCGCGAAATCGCTCATGAACGGCGCGAACACATCCTTGTAATTCAACGGGTCGAGGCGCTGCGCCGCCAGCAGCGCGGCTTTCGACTCCGGGTTCTTGGCGGGGTTCGCGGCCAGAATCGCGGCCTTCAGCACGTACAAATCGGGCGCGTTCGGGTCGGCGATGGAAAGTTTCGCCAGGGCGGTCGTCGCGGCGTTCCAATGTTTTTGCTGGATCAGGCCCATGACGCGCGCCGCTTCCGCCGGAGCGTTCAGCGGATCGGCCTTCAGCACAACCTGAACGATGTTCATGCCCTGAATAAAACGGTCTTCGGCCTTGTCGTAGGCCATCAACTCGTAGGCGCGGGCCACTAAGGTCGGCAGAAACAGCGGGGCGCGCAGGAACGCGATTTGAAACGACTTGCGCGCTCCCGTCTGGTCGCCCGCATCCGCCAACGCTCCCTGCGCCACGTACTGCGTTTCGGCCATGTCCGCCAGATTCACGGCGTCGCGCGCCTCGCGGTACGCCGACGCCCGCATTCCCAGCGCCAGATCGGCCACTGCCGCGACCGTCAGCGCGGCCAGATTACGCTCCGAAACGCCGTTCGCGACCGCCTGCCGCGCGCCCTGATAATCGCGCTGACGAAAGCGAACCGCGCCCAGTAGAGCCATGCTCACGCTGTCGTCGGCGTGGTCACGGGTCAATCGCCGGGCCGTGTCTTCGGCCTCCTGCAAGCGCCCGCCGCGCAGCAGGGCGGCCCCGGAATGCAGCCGAACCCGGCGTTTCGCGTCGGCGTCGGGCGCAAGGGCGAGCGCCTTTTCATAGGCGGCTTGCGCGGCGTCGAAATCATTGATGAGGAACAAATCGTCGCCGCGCGCCAGATGCACGGTCCAGTCGCTGGATGTTTCGGGATGCTCCGCTCTGGCTCGGTCGCGCGCCAGGGGAAGCACGCTGCGGGTTAAATCCATGCCTTTCGTCAGGTCGTCGAGCATCGCGGCGGGGTTGGGCGCGTTGGCGGCCCGCGCAAGGAGGAGAAAGCCCCGCACCTCATACGTGATCGGGTCTTCTTTCGGCACGTTGATGTTGTTGTCGTCGAGCATCTGGAAGGCGCGGTTGACATCGCCCTTGACCGCCACGTTCAGCGCCATGATGCGGTCGGCCTGCGGGTCGGCGCGGTTGATTTTGCTCGCCTTACGCGCCGCCTTGTCCAGTTCGCGCGCGTCGCCGCGCCGATACGCCGCCAGCCCCTGATTGGCGTAGTAGCCGATGCCCAGGTTCAGTTTGTTCTCGACCGTCGTTTTGACGCGCTTCACGCCGGTCTGCCCGTTCGTGTTGTAAGCGGTGATCGCCAGCGTGTGCTGCCCATCGTTCTCGTCGAGGGTATCCCAGTCGAACTGAAACGGCGGCTTCTTGACTTCGGCCCGGAACTGATCGTCCACCTCGAAAACGACGCGCGCGATGCCCGAGCCGCTGTCGGCCTCGACCTTGACGCGCGCAATATCGCTCAGATGCGCCGGATCGGGCGCAGTCTTCTCCTTTAGTTCTTCGCGCGGCGCGAACGCCGCCGCCACCTTGACCTGCGCCCCGGCCCCCAAAGAACCCGCCCAGAGCAGGCCCGCCGTCGCCATGCCGACCCGCCAGCCCGTCCCGCGTCCTCGAAGTTTGCTGACCATGCCGAATCTCCCGCCCCCGGCCCGAAAAAGACGGGGAGCGACAAAACATCAACCTTGTCTACAGTATCTGCGCTCGCCTTGCCGCCCGCGCCGCTACTCGTTCTCGTCGAAAACGCTGCGCGCGGCAATCGCGAACGTGCGCTCGCCATACACCGGCGCGACGTGCGCCTGGTTCGTGCGGTAATCCTCGTCAATCACGAACGTAAAGGCATCGGTCAATCGGCAGAACTTCTTCAATTCCGAGACCTCATCCGTCGTTTCCGGCACGAGTCGCAGCACGAGCGCGATTTTGCGCCCCTCATCGTCGCGAATCATCGGGTCGCCGGGCCGCATTCCCTCGAATTGCGCTTTCATCGGGCGAAAAAGTCCTTTCCTGATCCTGTCCTGACCTGGCGGGCAATGGAAACAAATCAATTCCGAGCGTCGTCACATCAAAGACAGCGCGTACTGCGAGGATTATACTCTTCGCGCCCGCCAGCGTCAAGCCCGCCTTTCACGTCACGCACGTCACAATGGAAATACGGAGCGTTGACGGCCCCGGCGCGGCTTTCGAACTTTTCGACGCGGCGTCCCCCGGCATTTGCATAGGGCTTTTCGACGCCCGCGCCGTCGCCTTTTCGCAAACTGCGTGGGCGTTCGCGCTCTTGCTTGAAGCCAAATTCACGCTTTCACCCGCAAAAATACGAGAAAAACGACAAAATTGCCAAATTAGGCAGGATACAACTCGCTATACCGGGAATTTGAATTGGCAGTCGCGTAACAGCATCCATTAAAAACAGCGCGTCTGTACGCTGCGTTTCCTTCGCGGCGACTATCTCAGGCATCCACGCAAGCATCTACTGCAAGCATTCATTTACGCAAGGCATCTACTGTGGAAGGGAAGAACTTATATGTACGCTAAACAACGCGGCAGGCCAATGGCGGTAAACCCTGCCGTTCGTGGTCTGACCGTCGCGCTTTGTCTGTTTTACCTGCTCGTTTCGGGCGGCGGCGCGGCGCTCGCGCAGGGCGACGTTTCGATCTGGGGCAGTGACATCTACGGCGCGCTTGGCGACGGAAGGCGCATCGCCGCCACCGTTCCTGGGCCGTTTCCCGGCCTGAATGCCGGAAAAAACGTCGCGGCGGGCCTCGTACACTGCCTGGCAGCGAAAACCGATGGCACGGTCTGGAGCTGGGGCGGCAACGATTACGGGCAATTGGGCGACGGAACCACCGATACCCGCACCGCGCCCGCCAGAGTCATGCCCCTCGCGAATGTGACGGCAGTCTCCTGCGGCAGCATTTTCAGTCTCGCCCTCAAAAGCGACGGCACGGTCTGGGGATGGGGCTACAACAACGACGGGCAAATGGGAACTGGCGAGAACGGTCAGCATTACACGCCCGTGCAAGCCACGATTTCCTCGGTCAGCGCCATCAGCGCGGGCGATTACCACGCGCTCGCGCTCAAAAGCAATGGAACCGTCTGGGCATGGGGCTACAACGACTATGGGCAATTAGGCGACGGCACGACGAACTCCCGCTACACGCCGGTTCAAGTTCCCAATCTGGCGAGCATCATCGCCGTTGTCGCCGGAGGCCGCAACAGCCTCGCGCTCCGCTCGGATGGGACAGTATTGAGCTGGGGCGCGAATTACGACGGGCAGCTGGGCGACGGCACGAATGTCACCCGCCTCTTCCCGGTGCGCGTCGTGGGCGTGGGCGGGACGGGTTTTCTCTCCGCCAAAACGACGGCTGGCACAGTCGCCATCGCCACCGGCTACAGCGTCAGTCTGGCGATCAAATCCGATGGCACGGCGGTCGCCTGGGGCTACGGCGGGTACGGCACACTCGGCAACGGCTCCTACAACAGTTCCACCACGCCGGTCGCCGTCAGCGGCCTGACCAACGTCAGCAAACTTTTCGGCGGCGCGAATACTTATCATGTCCTCGCCGTTCTCGCGAGCGGCGCGGTCAAAGCCTGGGGCGACGGCGGCGACGGCGAACTCGGCGACGGAACATATAATTATTCCTCGTCGCCGGTAGATGTCGCCAACCTGAGCGCGACGACGGCGGCCTGCGGGCGTATCCATTGTCTGGCCGTGCGAACGGACGGCGCGGTTATGGCCTGGGGCGGCAACGTGGACGGGGAATTGGGCGACGGCGTTCCGCTCTACCAGTCCTCCCCGCCGACGGTCTTCCCCTTCACCAACGCGATTGCGATTTCGGCGGGGCAGGATCACACACTGGCGTTGGATACCGGCCATACCGTCTGGGCCTGGGGCGGCAACTACGCCGGACAGCTGGGCATCAATTCGTTCACGCCCGGCGAGTCAACGCCGACGCAGGTTCCGGGCATCTTCGCAACCGCAATTTCCGCGGGCGGGCAGCACAGTCTCATTCTCAAAAGCGACGGCACGGTCACGGCGTGGGGCAGCGATATCTACGGGCAGATGGGTGTCGGCAACTACGACTACGAGTATTCCTTCCCGGTAGACATTCCCAATTTCTCCGGCGTCGCCGCAATTGCCGCAGGCGGCAGTCATAGCCTCGCCCTGAAAAGCGACGGCACGGTCTGGAGCTGGGGCTACAACTTCAACGGGCAGCTCGGCGACGGCACGACCGCCAACCACATTCCGCCCGCCCGGATTACTACGCTGCCCGCGGGCATCGCCGCGATTGCCGCGGGCAGCAGCCACAGCCTCGCGCTGACTTCCGGCGGACTGGTCTACGCCTGGGGCGCCAACTTCAGCGGTCAGCTCGGCGATGGAACTTTTAACAACAGCAACGCGCCGGTTCTCGTTCCCAACCTGACCGGCGTCATCGCCATCAGCGCGGGCGACGCGCACAGCTTCGCGCTGAAAAGCGACGGCACGGTCATGGCATGGGGGGCTGACAGTTTCGGTCAGCTAGGCGACGGAAATTACCTTGATGAAGGCTCGCCGGTGGCAGTGACCGGCCTGACCGATGTCGCCAAAATCGCGGCGGGCTACGGCTTTTCGCTGGCTCTGAAGACGGACGGCACGGTCTGGAGTTGGGGGGACAGCACGCATGGACAACTGGGACAGGGCTTCGCCAATGCCTCTTTCAACACGCCGGCGCAGGTTCCCGGCCTGGTCAATCAAAGCCTGATTGCGGGCGGCGGCAGTCACGCGCTGTCCGCAAGCGGCTTCGCGGCGACCAACATCAACGCGCCCACCGAACTGACGCTGCAGTACTCGGCCAGCACCTATCTGGGGCTGCAATGGCGCGACAACAGCGCGAACGAAAACCATTTCTCTATCGAGGAGAAAACGACCGGCAATTTCGCCGAAGTTGCGACGGTCGGGGCTAACGACGAAACCAGTCAGCCGATTGTCAGCGCCTTCATTTTTGGCCTGACGCCCGAAACCACGTACTCATTCCGCGTCCGGGCCGTCAATGGCGCGGGCAGTTCCAACCCGTCCAACACGATCACGCTGACGACCGGCCCCAAGCCGCCGACGAACTTCACCGCCACCACCGCGGGAGATACGAAGATCAATCTGGCCTGGACGAACAACAGCGCGGTCGCCACCGGCTTCTACATCTTCCGCTACCGCTTGAACCCGATCACCGGCAACTACGATTACGAGCAGGGAATGCAGCTGCCCGCCAGCCCGCTGACTTACACCGACACGGGCCTGTTGTCCGGCACGCGATATATCTACTACCTGTATGCCATAGACAGCGCGTTCCGCTTCTCGGACGGCGTAGAAGCCGATACGCTGACGACCGGCCCCGCGCCCGCCCTCGTTTCCGGCAAGGTGACCTTCGAGGCCA
>JBBRNU010000334.1:0-5585 GCA_038230115.1 Chthonomonadales bacterium
AATCCCCCCATGAGCGAAATCAAGTCCGACCTGGAATTATGCCTCCTGCCCGTTCTCATCCTGACCACATCGCAGAACGCGCAGGACATCGCGGACGCTTATCGCCTGCACGCCAACGCTTACATCGCCAAGCCGCTCCAGATGGCCCGCTTTCGCGAAACCATTCAAGCGATCGAGCAGTTCTGGCTCGCCGCCGCCCTCCTGCCCTCGGTCCGGTAGCTATTAGAACTTTGCGCGATGCGCCCCAATGGGTCTGACAACCGGACGGCCTTGCATATAGATTGCTGAGGAAACCGATTGGGCATTGGTCTTGTAGGGGCGCGCAAAATCTTCTGTGAAGATACGTTGGGGCAGAAAGAAGGAACAAGGAAAACCGCTCGCATGGAAAGCGCTCGTATTCTGCTTGTGGAAGATAATTGTCATGACGCCCGCCTGCTGCAGCGTTACCTTCAGCGCGCCGGGCGCGACGACCTCGCTATCACGCACGTCGAGACGCTGGAAGCGGCCCTCGCCACGCTCGCCCGCGACGCTTACGATGTCGTGCTGCTGGATTTTTCGCTGCCCGACAGCGTTGGGCTGGCGACGCTGCAAAGCGTCCTGGAGCAGGCTCCGAACACTCCCATCGTCGTTTTCACCGGTCTGGACGACGACGCGCTGGGAACGCAGGCCGTCCAATGCGGGGCCTCCGACTATCTGCTCAAGGGCCGCGACGACGGCCCGGCGACGGTTCGCGCGCTTACCTACGCCATCGAGCGCCACCGCGTCGTGGCCCGCCTGCGCGCTTTCGACCGTCTCAAGTCCGACTTTCTCAACACGGCCTCGCACGAGATGCGAACGCCGCTCACGATTATCCGCGAATTCCTCTCGCTCGTGGTGGACGGCGTGACCGGCCCGATCAACGCCGAGCAAGCCGACTGCCTGGGCGCAGCCCTGCGGAACTGCGACCGGCTCGCCGCGCTCTTGAACGACCTGCTCGACCTGTCGAAATTGGAGTCGCGGCAAGCCGAGCTGCGCCGCGACCGAACCAACCTGGCCCGCCTGCTCGAAGAGGCGCGCGGCGATTTCGCCAGAGTGTGCGCCGAGCGCGGCCAAACGCTCCGTCTGGACTGTCCGCCCGATTTGCCCCCGGTCTTGTGCGATGAGGCCAAAATTCACCAGGTTCTCGTCAACCTACTCGGCAACGCCCACAAATTCACGCCCGACAATGGCGTTCTCACCCTGGGCGCGCAGCGTCAGGAGGCGGGCGTGACCCTGTTCGTGCAGGATACGGGCAAGGGCATTGCGCCGGAAGACCAGGCCGCCATTTTCGACGCTTTCATCCAGATTGACCGTCAGGACGGGCCGGGAACGCGGGGAACCGGGCTGGGACTCGCCATCACGCGCCGCATTCTTCAACTGCACCAATCCGCAATTTCGGTCGTGAGCGCGCCGGGCGAGGGCAGCCGCTTCGCCTTTGACCTGCCGCTTTACGACGCGCACGCGCACCTGCTGCTCAGTCTCGCCGACCGCAGCCAGTCGGCCCGGCAAAGCGCGCAATCCCTGACGCTCGTCCTGCTGCGGCTTACGCCCGGCGACGCGCTGGCGCTCGGCAGCGTTCCCGACGATCCTGAGTCCGCGCTGACTCGCCTGCGCGCTCTGGTGGAAGCCGTCGTGCGCCCGGCAGACGCCCCGACACCCCTGCCCGCCGAGGGCGAACTCGCCCTTCTGCTCGACACCGATCTATCGGGCGCGCAAACGATACTGGCCCGCCTGTGCGCCCATTTTGCTGTTCAGTCCCCCGCCCTCCGCCTGCAAGCCGCTCTGGGCCAGCGCGCCCCCGAACAGACGCTTACCCTCTGGCTGGCTCAAACCCGCGCCCAATTCGCCCCGCTGCCTTTTCCCTCCGTTTGATTTTCTTTCCTGTCTTCAACAACCCAAAACCGCGTATTCCTGCCGAAGTCGGCTCCGCGCGCAACGTGGAACAATTCAGAGACGGCGCTGCGAGTCAGCCCGTTCTCAGATTGAAATTCTGCGCCTACCGCGCGTTCGCCCGACACGGAGAAACCGACCATGCACGAACCTCAAATTCCACACGAACCCAAAGTGCTGGTTGTTGACGATGAGATCGAAATTGTGAAGGCGGTCAGTATGCGTCTGCGCTCGGCGGGCTACGGCGTGATTTCCGCCCGCGACGGCCAGATGGCGACCCAAATGGCGCTTCACGAAGCGCCTGATTTAGTAATTCTGGACATCGGGATGCCCTGCGGCGACGGGCATACGGTCGCCCAGCGGCTGCTCGCCCAGGCCGAGACCATGTCCACGCCGATTATCTTCTTGACCGCCCGCGACTCCGAGGACGACCGGCGCCGGGCGTTTCAGGCCGGAGCGATCGCTTACATCAACAAGCCGTTCGCCTCGCAGGATTTGCTTGCGGTCGTTTCCCGCGCGCTCGCAGCCTCGAAGCGAATGCATTCCGGCGTGGCGGTCAGCAAAATGGCGGCCCTCTGAGCGGCCCGCCGGATACGTCCGGGAAAGCCCGTATTCTTGCTGTCCCCGCAATTCGCGCAGTATGGAAAAACGTAAGGGAAGCGGATTCAAAGCAGGGAAGTCAGGAGAAATCGGGATCATGACGCACGTGATGCAAGTCGTAACGCAGGCGAAAGCGCCGAAGGTGTTGGTGGCGGACGATGAAATGGAGATCGTGCGGGCGGTGACGATGCGTCTGCGCGCGGCGGGGTATCAGGTCATCTCGGCGCGCGACGGCATGGAGGCGACGCAAATGGCGGTCTGCGAGGCGCCCGATTTAGTCATCTTGGACATCGGGATGCCCTGTGGCGACGGGCATACGGTCGCCCAGCGGCTGCAAAACAACACGCGCACCATGATGACGCCGATTGTGTTCCTGACGGCGCGCACGTCCGAGGCGGATCGGGCGCGGGCGGCGGAGGCGCGTCCCGTCGGGTATCTGACCAAGCCGTTCAAGTCGCAGGAATTGCTCGATCTCGTCGCCCGCGCCCTCCCCGCGACAGCGCAAATGGCGGGACGACCGTAGCGTCAACCGTGGGATGCCCGCCTGGTTGGGTTCCTTAAGAACGAATTCACCTAACCCCCCGGCCCCCTTCCCCGGTGGGGAAGGGGGAGCGCGGAGCAAGAACTTTGCGCTCCTTACCGAAAGGGGAAAGAGCCAACAAGAACATTGCGTACACGCCAATGTGATTAGCCGCCAACAAATTTCCTGTTCAGTCACCCCCTTCCCTGGTGCTTATCTTGTCCCGTAAGTCAGGAGGAAAAGCGCGGGTTTTAGCGAAGCCTCCTGGCAGGGTGAACCAAGATGCACAATGATTGGGCTTACAATGAAATGCAGCACGTCAAGGTCTGGGACCCGCGCTGCCAAAAGACGCTTATCTGCGCCTGTCAGCGACTGGCAGAACAATCCGAACTCTCGTTTTCGCGGGCGCTGGGCAGTCAGCGCAAGGCCGTCTCGCCTATTCTGCATCACGAAACGACCCGCGCGGCGGATTTGCTGGAAGGGCATATCCGTGCGACGAACCGGCGCTGTCAAAATTATGCTTTTGTTCTCCTTGCCAGCGATACCACCGTCTGCGATTTTACGACGCACCACGCCGCGAAAGGCTTAGGCCCGATTAGTTCGCATCCCCGACAGCAGGGCTTTTTGCTGCATTCTGTGTTGGCGCTGACGCCGCAAGGCGATCCGTTGGGACTGCTGCATCAGCAAAGTTGGGTGCGCGATCCCGCCCCGCTCCGCGACACGGGCGAAACGCCGCTCCGCGACACGGGCGAAACGCCGCTCCGCGACACGGGCGAAACGCCGCTCCGCGACACGGGCGAAACGCCGCTCCGCGACACGGGCGAAACGCCGCTCCGCGACACGGGCGAAACGCCGGGCAAACGCGCTTTTGAGGCCAAGGAAAGTTACAAATGGCTCCACGCTTTGCGCGGGGTCGAAGCCGCGCTGCCCAGTCGCCAAAAGGCGCTCCTCGTGCAGGATCGCGAGGCCGATGTCTTCGCCTTCTTCGCCGCCTCGCGGCGGGACACCCTGGATTTGCTGCTTCGCGCCACCCAACCGCGTCGCGTCGTGGTTGCAGACGGCCCCAAGGAGCAAACCCTTTTTCGCGCGGCGGCGCAAGCGCCGGTTCTGACGACCCATACCGCGCACGTCCCCGCCCGCGCCGGGCAAAGCGCGCGAACGGCCACGCTTACGCTGCGGGTTGTGTCGGTGACCGTGCTTGCCCCGCGCAACGGAGGCGATCCGCCCGCGCCTTCCGTGCCGTTGCAGGTCGTGCGGGCGTCGGAAGAAACGCCGCCCGCCGCGGGGCGCGACCCGATTGAATGGGTTTTACTCACGACCCTGCCCGTGCCGGACGCGGAAACGGCGGTACGGGTGGTGGGCTATTATGCGCTTCGCTGGCGGATTGAACGGTTTCCTTATGTCTTGAAATCGGGCTGCCGTCTGGAACGGCTGCAACTCGACACGTTTGCCACGCTGCAAAAAGCGGTGCGCCTCTATAGCATTGTGGCGTGGCGTTTGTTGCATCTGACGTATCTCGCCCGCGAAGTTCCCGAGACGCCGTGCCGCGAAGCGATTTCAGACACGGAGCGAACGGTCTTGGAATACGCCACGGGCCAGACCATTACGACCGTGCGGCAAGCCCTGCAAGCGGTTGCCAAAATCGCCGGTTTCGTCTCGGTTCCTTCCGCGCCCGATCCCGGCGTGAAAAGCCTGTGGCTGGGCTTTCGCAAATTACAAGATATGGTGGCGGGTTTCCTTTTAACCCGCCCGCCTTCTCACCAGACTTAAGGGACAAGATAAGGCCCCGGTGGGAAGGGGGACGGGGGGTTAGGTAAATTCCCCAATGGGGGAGCGCGTCGGCGATTGGGAGGGGCCGGGGGATTAGGTGAAATTCTCTCAAGGCTGCGCCGGAAGCCCCCAGTTGCGGCGGGCGATCTCGTTTTTCGTCAGGCCGCTGTCGGCGACTTCGGCGCTTTTGTGGTGCGGGTGGTGTTCGGCGATGCCCGCCGAGCGCCTGGCATAGTTAATGCCGCGCTCGGCGAACGTAACGTCGTCCGCTTCCCACTGCGCCTCGGCCTTGTCCAGCAGTTCCAGGACGCGCTCGGCGTGGTGGCGACCGGACGGCGTTTCGTCGTCCTCGTCCAGGCTAGCCTTCTGGCGCAGGGCGTCGTGATCGGGTTTCGTCCATTCGCGAACGTGCGCGGGCGCGTCCACAACCGCCTTGAACTCCCGATGAACCGCTTTGGTATCCTGCTTTGCGTCCATGCGCCTAGCCCTCGGCTTTCTTCAGCTCGGCGGGCTTGTGCGCGGCTTCGGCTCCGGTTTTGTCGGATACGACCAGGTATTCCGGATTGTCCGGCGAGGCAGCGACCTTATGCTCCTTGATTTGCGCGGGGGCAGTCAATTTTTTCTTGACTTTGCCCTCGATGGTTCCCTGCGACGAGTCCCACGTCACCTTATCGCCCGCTTTCAACGGGTCTGTCTTGTCGGCCATTGTCGTGTTCTCCCTTCGTTCTCCTGTGGATGGAGGCGAAAGTAGGACGCGGCGGCAAAATCAATGGTTCCGCAGGCTTGT
>JBBRNU010000335.1:0-5578 GCA_038230115.1 Chthonomonadales bacterium
ACTGCAAAAAAGAAAAGCGTCGCAACCCGCCGACCTTGCGCCTTACGAGCAAATTTCCTGTTCAGTCACCCCCTTCCCCGGTGGGGAAGGGGGCCGGGGGGTTAGGTGACCTTGCTTCCCCGGTGGGGAATGGGGAGCGCGTCGGCGATTGGGAGGGGGCCGGGGGGTTAGGTGAACCGCCCCTGGAAAAGAGCTGGGGCCAGGTAAATTAGCCATTCCGTGTGGGCGTGTGAGAATAGCCTGAGCCTTGATGGGTACGCTATGGGAGCCAGGCAAGAAGGTGAAAGAAATGACGAAGGGTTTCGCCTTGAACCAGAATAAAAGTTGGACGCTGCGCGCCCTGATGGCGCTGCTGGCATTGGCAGCGACGCTGAACGCGACGACGCGCGCGAATGCCGACGCCACCAACTACGCCAGCCAGCGCCGTCAGATTCGGGCCTGTGTGCTGGTATCGAACGCCTCGAAAGACATCATCAACCCTACGTCCGGGCCGCAGAACGTCACGCCGCACGTTTTTTACCTCATGGATCGGCGCATGGATTTGAAGCCGGGCGGCTGGGATTTCGTGAACCCGCTCGCGCCCTCCACGATCACGCCCGCGATGGTGGCGCGCTGGCAGACCCGCAGCGCGACGGATACGACCGCCAACGACAGCAGTATTTTTTATTCCGGCGCGCAGCTGACCAAGAACTTCGGAGCCTATTGGGAGGTCAATCTCGACACGGTTTCCTCGGAAGACCTCCAGAAATTCGACGTCGTGCTGATGGCCTTCCGCAACAACCGCATCTATTTCAGCGCGCCGGAGCGTGACAAACTGCGCCGGTTCGCGGACGCAGGCGGCGCGATCTGGATTGACGACGAAGGCGAAGGGTTCGATTTCAACGCGCAAATCGGCAACCCGTTCCTCGTGAACTTGAATTTCGACCAGAATCTGTCCTATGACGCGAAGGATCGCAACATTCTGGCCTCGGCGCATCACCCGATCGTGAATTATCCTTACACCATCGGGTTTGCCGACGCGCAGGCGGTCGGCGCGTATGGCAACAGCGGGCGGCACATGCACGGCTCGGCGGATATAGTCGGACTTCTGACGCCGGTAATCTCCCGGTTCGTAAATGGTAACGGGCAAAAAGGGCCGAAGCCTTACGTATCGGCGGGCGATTACGGCGCGGGGCATATCATCATCACGTCCGGCGTGGCCTATGGCATCAATAATTACGTGGGCGGCGTCAACGCGGGCGAGGGCAACAACAGCGGCGTCCTGAGCGGCGACAACATCAATGGCGTCCAGCCCGTAGACTTGAAACTCGCCTTTAACATGATTGCGTGGACGACTTCGGTTCCGACTTCCAACGGCAACACGCGGCGCGTGAGCGCGAGCAACGAATTCACCGGCAGTCAACTGGGCCGCAAGTTCCAGACCGTCGCGACGGGCGGCAGCAGCAACCCCGGTTCCGGGGCCGTCTTCCATAAGGGCGTCATCTTCTATGTCGGGCGCAACGCGCCGCAGCCCGGCCAGGCCGCGACCGACAACTGGCTGCGCGCCTTCGACGCCAATCCCTCCGGCGACCTGGACGGCGACCTGAACCCCGACGATGGCCTCCGTGACCGCGCGCTTGGCACGCCCTACGATGAGATTTGGCGCGACAATTTGACGGGACAGGGATTTGGCGTTGCCGCCGACGAATGGGTTTCCACCCCGACTATCCTTTCCGTTTATGATAGGTCTGGCGCCCGCCCGGTTTCGCGCGATATTTTGACCGTGATGACAAGCACGGGCAAGACGCTTGCTTTCGACGCCTTTCCGCGTAGCAACAGCGGACAATTGCTGTCGAGTTCGCCGGTTTTGTGGCAGGTCGCCTCTGACACGTCGGTGGACTATCGGGACTCGCTGCAGTTCAATAATCTGACCCTGCCGATGCCCTCCCCGGCCTATTCCGAGGGCGTCCTCTTCACGCTCGTGGACATCAAGGTTCCCAACGCCCCGATTGATAACTGGCGCGTCCTGCCGGTCAATCCGGTCAATGGCAGCAGCATTTTCGGCTCGAAGCCGACTTACGACATCGGCAATACCTGCGCGCCCTATCCTTTAGCCGTCGCCAACGACCCGGCCAACGCGCAGTTGCCCGGCTTCACGGTTCCGAGCGGGCCGCTGACGGTCGGCTACATTCGCGATACGGCGACCGGCGCGCTGGAAAAGATGATTTACGTTCCCTGCCGACCCCTCGCGGGCAATGACGGCAAAAGCGTCGTCTACGGCCAGATTTTCAGCGTGCGCGACGAGCCGCTGATTCCGCTCGACGGCGTGTCCAATACGAACTTCAAGGCCAACGGCAATCGCTCGCTCTGGCCCTGGTTCGCCCCGCCCAGAGGCGGCCCGGCTTTCCAGAACGCCAACCAAGCCTTGTTCCCCACCATACGCATCGTGCGCCGCAGGATTGACGGGTCGTTCGTCAGCAACGAAGAACTGAGTTTCGTCAAAGGCGACTTCACCGTGAATTATGGCGACGGCGGGCAGGTCGCGCCCAATCGCACGCTGTGGGTGCATCTGGACACGCCTCGCGTCTCGGCCCTGAACCCGCGCGACGAGATTTCTGTAGACTACACGCTGGACTGGCCCGACGCGCCGTTGCTGGTCACGAATGGCTCGCCGGTTCCGACGACCGGGGAACTGACGCGCTTCTCGAAAGACCGGCGCAATTACGTCTATGTCCTCGACCCGCGCAACAACGAGGCCTATTTCACCGGCGCGGTGGCGCTCGATCCCGGCACGGATTCGCTGATTATGAACGCGGCCTGGACGAACAACACGCAGCTGCCCGACCGCGTGTACGCCATGCGCGACCAGAACCTGGGCGGCGGGCCGGAAAGCGCCTGGTTCCGCTGGATGTTCGCGCCCCACGCCGGAAGCCTGACCGCCAACAGCGGCAAGTTCGGAACCGAGACGGTCGCGCCGCGCATCGTCAACGGCGACAACTTCCTGCCTGCCGATACCGCGAATCCGCCCGCGCCGGACGGTTTCTATGCCGCCAACTTCAACATCGTCGGCAGCCCCGCCGTGCTGAACGGCATCGTCTATGTGGTCGGCACGAGCGTCATGCGACGGCCCGACAGCACGAGCTATACGGCGACCGTCGTTTTCGCGCTGAACGCCAATCCGACAATGACGTTCACCCTGAGCGGCATCACGCTTCCGATCACCACCGACGGTACGCAGTTGAAGCAGATTGACGTGATCCGTTCCACGATTGCGCCCGGCCAGCCGCAGTACGTCACGCTGACCGAGGGAACCAACTTTACCCTCGATCATGAAAGCGGCACGGTCACGATTTTCAATTCGCGGCAGGGCAATGGCGAGATGTTCAATACCGCGCTGCCGATTTACGTGCAGGTCGGCGGCTCCGCCGCGCCGCCCGTGCCGCTGACCGACCCAACGACCGGCAGCGCTGATTATCGCCCGATCAACAACCTGCTGTGGTTCATGATTATTCCGAACCATAATCCCGGCGGCGGAGGTCAGAACCGTCCCAACCCGCTGTATTCGCTCCTCGGCAGCGTGGTTCCCGCCAGCGGCCCGACCGTGTATGGCGACGCTCTGCACTTCGGCACGACCGACGGGCGTATCGCCTCGATCAACCTGCGGGGCGTCAAAAACGGCGCGCAGGCCGGGGTGTACGATAATAATTCCCTGCGAATTCACACGCAGAATACGCTGACGGACGGCAACGGCAACGGCATCAACCAGGCCATCAGTAACCCGCCGCTCGCCACGACCAACACAATGGCGGTCGGGACGCCGCAGGGTCTGTCCGCGCTGGAAAACCAGATCACGCTGATCGCCGACAACAACCGCCTGCTCGAACTGGACTACGGCGGCAACGCGGTCTGGAGCCTGGACGCGACGCGCAGCGCGACCGTCGTGGGCGGAACCATCGGCGCGGGCGTGACTGATACCGGGCAAACGGCAGTCACAAAAACGCCGATTTCGCGCCCGAATATCGCCCGCCGCTCGTCTCTGAGCGAGTTCATCGTGGCCGATACCGGCAACAATCGCGTGATGCAGATTGATCGGGGCGGCAACATCGTCTGGGAACTCCGCAGCGTGACCGACGACATGCACTTCCTGCGACCGGGCGATCCGACCAGTCTGAACCAGCCGACCGACGTGGACACGTACCTGCAATTCCCGGACACCGGGCCGCTCGTCGTGTACAATCGCGACACCAAAGTCACGTATTCCTACACCGGGCCATTTTACGCCCTTCACTACATCATCGCTGACAGCGGCAACTACCGCGCGATTGAAGTTGTGGACGCTTACGGGCCGGACGGCCAGGCGCTGACTTTAGCAGGCAGCGACGGCAGTACGATCACGATGCGCCGCCAGGTTATTTTCGCCACGCGGTCGCTGTCGGAACAAAATCTGCGTTTGCGCTATCGAACTATACAGCAGTTCTACGACGCCGGGTCGAACGCCACGTTTATGGTCGCGGCCATTGACAACCTGCGTCAGTCGCCGCTCGATCCCGGTACGGTGGCGGCGGGCGACAACGGCAGCGACGCGACGGGGCCGGGCGGCTCGATTGTCGTTCTGCGGCGCTACGAGCCGGACAACAACGGCGCGCTGACGAACTCCACGCGGCAGGGCGACACGGCGGCGATCATCAGCGCGCTGGTCTTCAAGGATAACGCGGGCAACGTTGTGAAGCGCCAGCAGGTGAGCAACCCGTCCTGGTTCAAGCGGTTCGAGTACGCCGACCGCACCAACCCGAACAACCCGCAGCCCTCGTCCCGCTACATTCTGGCCGACGACAATGGCTGCTACGAAATCGAGCCGCAGGGCAGCGACGCCGTGGTGGTCTGGGCCTTGACGACCGACGACTACTATTACCTGACCGGCAGGCGGCTGCGCCCGGCCAGCATTCAGCGGCTCAATCAGGCGGATTACGATGCGGCGTCGAACTCGTTCTACCCGCACTACCTGATTACCAACCGCTATGTGGGCGAGGACAACGTGCCGGACGTGTTCGGCTTCCCGGCTGCGGGACGCGGCGACATTCACGGCGAGGTATTCGAGATTCGCGGCAGCGACTACTACAAAACCAAAGACGGCAATAACCTGTACAACGGCTACCGACAGACCGCCGCGCGGCTCTACCGGCCCGCAGGCGTCTTCCTGGATCGCAACCAGACCGGCGCGATCACCTGGCTGGTTCCCAACGAGACCATCCCGCGCAACAATGTCGGGGTCATCGTGCCGGGCCGCATCCGCCGCAGCATCGGCTCGCCCGACGCCGCCACGACAACCGGCCTGTTCGACCAGCCAACCTTCAGCGACCGACCGTATTAGGGAAGCGCGGGGTTGTGAAAGCCGCGTCGTGAACGGAAGGCGTTCGGCAGGGTCACGACCAAGCGGGTCACGGGTTGGCGCGGTCACGGTGTTAAAAACCGCGGCGTGTGCGAAAGGCGTTCATCGGACGGCATGGTCGGCAAGGCGCGCGGAGGTCACGGCCAGCGGGTCACGGTTATTAAACCCGTGCCTGGGAAGCCTTCGGCTGGCCGTCCTTTGGGACGGAAA
>JBBRNU010000336.1:0-5529 GCA_038230115.1 Chthonomonadales bacterium
CGCCTTCAAAAGCCGAAATCTGAATTCTGACCGACCTGACCGAAACACGAACTTAGGCGGCGATGTGGCGGACAGGCTCCGTCTCGTCGAGGGCGGCGGCGAACTGCTGATTGTACAGGCCCGCGTAGATGCCGCCCTGCGCCAGAAGTTCGGCGTGGCTGCCCGCTTCCTTGATTTCGCCCTTCTCCATCACGACGATTTTATCGGCCTTGACGATGGTTGACAGCCGGTGCGCGACGACGAAGCTGGTTCGGCCCACCATCAGGCGATCCAACGCGCCCTGAATCAGCGACTCGGTTTCAGAATCGAGCGATGACGTGGCCTCATCCAGAATCAAGATGCGCGGGTCGGAAAGCAGGGCGCGGGCAATCGCGATGCGCTGCTTCTCGCCGCCCGACAACTTCACGCCCTCCTCGCCGATTTTCGTGTCGTAGCCGCGCGGCAGGGCTTCGATGATGTGCGCGATATTCGCCGCCTGCGCCGCTTCCTCGACCTGTTCGTCGGTCGCGTCCAGTTTGCCGTAGCGGATGTTCTCGCGAATCGTCGTGTTGAACAGAATGGTTTCCTGGATCACGACGCCGACCTGCTGGCGCAGCGAATGCAATTGCACGTCGCGCACGTCCATCCCGTCAATCGTGATGCGCCCGCCCGTCACGTCATAATGCCGCTGCAGCAGGTTGATCAGCGTGGTTTTGCCGGAACCCGACTGCCCCACGAACGCGATCAACTGCCCCGCTTCCACCTTCAACTCCACGCCCTTGATGACCGGCTGACCCGGCTCGTACTCGAACCAAACGTGATCGTAATGCACGTCGCCGCGAATTGGCGGCAGGGCCGGGGCGTCCGGTTTGTCCTCGACGTTGGGCCGGGTATCGAGCGTGCGGAAGATGCGCCAGAGCGCGGCGTTGGTGCGCGCGATCTGGTCGTTGATCTGGATCAGGCGCAGGGTCGGGCCGTACAGGTAGCCGCTGATGAAGCCGTAAAAGGCCATCAGCGATCCCGGCGTCATGACGCCGCGAATGACGAGCCGCCCGCCGTACCAGAGCAGCAGGGCCGTGCCGACCGCGCCGATGAACTCCGCCAGCGTCCAGAGCGCGGTACTCATGGCCCCGATCCGCACGTTCAGGCCGAGCAAACTCCGCGTTTCGCCGATGAACTGCCGCACCTCGAAGCGCTCTTTGGCATACGACTTCACGACCTGAACCCCGGCGAGTTTTTCCTGCAAATCGCCGTACATCACGTCGCGCTGTTCGCGCATTTCGTGGTGCGTGGACTTGATGCGCCCGATGAACAGCAGGTAATTCAGGACGTACACTGGGTAAACCGAAAGCACGATGAGCGCTAACTGCCAGTTCTTGAAGAAGACGATGCCGATGACCGCGATCAGGGTCACGCTGTCCTGCACGACAGTGACGAAACTGCCGCCAACCAGTTGGTCGAGCGCGGCCACGTCATTCGTGATGTAGGACATCAGTTTCCCGGTCTGGCTTTTCTCGAAGAAACCGAGCGAGAGGGTCTGCATGTGCGCGTACAGTTTGCGCCGCATGTCCAGTTTGAACCGCTGACCGAGATAGGTAATCGCGAGCTGGAGGCAGTACCCGAAGAACGCGCTCGCCGCCGCCACGCCGACGACGATGGCGAAAACGGCGGGCAGATGCACGGGCAGATTGCGCCGCAGGGCGGTATCCGACAGGTGGTCGGTCAGATACTGAATGACGAACGGCATCGGCAGACTGAGGGCGGCGGTGAGCAGGGTGAGGCAGGCGATGACGATCATGACGCGCCAGTACGCGCGCAGTTCGTGGATGAATCGAATGAGGTTTCGCATGGCGTTGGTTCCAGGGCGCGAGCGCGGGCTGACTTTCGACCGGCGGCGCTGTAATCCGAACGACGGCTGACGACCTTCCGGCGGTAAAACAATTGCCGGTTTTGCCGGGAATGACAAAGCCTTTGCAGGAGTCGGTCGCATTGCGGACGCTGCAAAGGCGCTATCAACCGGGGGCTAACTTTTCAATACGTTCAGTATACCGCAAGTGTGCGAAATTTCCGTTCTTTCGCCTTGAAAAAAAGTGTGACCGTTTCCTTCAACCGTTCTTTCGGTATCCCCGCGTGAAAAATTCAGGGGGAATAAAGCGGCGCGGCGGCGCGTTCTTCCCGGCTCGTTTTGTGCTATAATTCCGACATGACCGCAACCTCACAGCCAAAACCAGCGCAAACGGTTCGGATCGGCGGGGCGCAGATTGACCTGCGCGACGTGCATCTGCGAGACGACATCACGCTCGACGAGGTGCATCTCGAAGCCGGTAATGTCGAACTCGAACCGGGCGTGGCGGGCAAGCCGGGGCGCATCGCGGCGGGTGAAACCGCCTTTCGCGCCCTCGTGACCGAAGAAAACTTGAATCGTCTGCTGGCGGGCAGCGTGCCGAAAGACGCGCCCGTCGGCGGCCTGAAAATCGCCCTGCTTTCCGGCAAGGCGCGCATCACCGGCAATTTCGTCAAGTTCGGCATCAGCGTGCCATTTACGCTCGACGCCCTGCCGCGCATCGAAAACGGCGTGCGCGTTTCGCTCGACTGCAAGGACGTGAACTTGGTCGGCGTTTCGCTGCCTGCGGCGGTCGTCGAGATCGTGCAGCAGCAGCTGAACGCTTCGCTTTCCCTCGATTTGACGCGCCTGCCGGTTCCGGTCTGGCTGGACGAGGCCCGCTGCGAGCCGGGGCGTTTGACGATTGTCGGCAAGGCCCGCCTGACCTGGCCGCTCGAAACCGCCGCGCCGCCTTCCGTCGCGCCGTTCGCCGCCCGCGCGTTCGCCGGGGAAGCTGTGGAAACGCCCGCCGCGCTGTCGGAGCCGAATCGTTCTCAGGCCGTGATCGAGGCCGGTTTCGACGGAACCAACCTGCCCGAAGACGTCGTTCGCCGCGAACCGGAGTCAGATGCTTCGCCCGCCGAATCCGCTCCCTCGTCCCCTGCCTTGCCATGACCGCCGACCTCGCGGCCTCCGCGCCCCAACCCGAAAATAGCCCCTCCCAAAGCGCAGCCGACGCGCGTTTGTATCGCCCGGCGTTGGCCCTCATCGTTCTGCTGTGCGCGGGCCTGCGCGTCTGGCTCCTCCTGACCGCCCGCGCCACCGAAGAAGATTTTTACATCACCCTGCGCTACGCCGAAAATATCGCGCACGGGCAGGGCTTCGTCTATAATGCCGGGCAGTGGACATTGGGAACCACGACCCCGCTCTACACGCTGCTGCTCGCGTTTTGCCTTCGCCTGGGCCTGAACGCGCCGCTCACGGGCAAGCTGCTTGCCATTGGAGCCGAATGTCTCGCCGGAGTCGCGATTTTCCGTCTGGGTCGGGCCGTCGGACGTCCGGGCGCGGGACTGGCGGCGGCGCTGTGCCTTGCCGTCGCCCCCGTCAATCTTATCTGGGCCACAAAAGGCATGGAGGTCGAGTTGGTCGCGGGCGCGACGGCTCTGCTATGGATGGCGTGGGCCGAGCGTCGGGAAGGGCTGGCCTGGGCGAGCGCGGGCGTTCTCGTCCTCCTGCGAATTGACGGGTTGGCGGCAGTCGCGGTTCTGCTGGCTGCCACGCTGATTCGCGACCGCCGCCCGCCCTGGCGCGGTCTGGCGCTGTTTCTGGCCCTGACGCTGCCCTGGTTCGCGTTCGCGACGTGGCGGTTCGGGTCGCCGCTTCCGGCCTCGCTGCGCGCCAAGTGGATCGTGTACGGCTGGCGCGTTCCGGCCCGCTTTCCCAACCTCGCGCCGTTTCTGCGCCTGATGACCCGCAACCCCCTGAGCGCGTTTTTGTTCGCGGGCGCGGCGATATTCGTCCTGACGCTGCTGGCGGCTCTGCTGCGTCGGCGTGGTTCCCCCATTATCGGGCCGCGCGCCGCTGTTCACGCTTCCGAGGTCGCCCCTGCCTCGCTGCCGCTGCCGCCCGAAACCATTCTGCTTGCGCCCCTCGCCGCCCTTCTGTTGCATTACGGCGGCATGGCTTTCTCGAAAGTCTATTTGTTCGGGTGGTATTTCGTGCCGCCCACGCCGCTGTACTATCTCGTCGCAATGACCGGCTGGACGATGGCGGTTGCCAGGATTTTTCCTGGGGCGCTTTCGCGTTGGCGCGGGACGGGAAGAAACGCGGCGGGAGCGGGGGGACGCGCGGCGGGCCTGCAAATCGCCCTGCTTGCGGCGGTCATGGGCGGGGCCGCAAGCGGTTTCATCGCGCCGCGCGTGGCCCGCGACCTGCGGCAGGGACAGGCGGTCGAGAACGACCTGCGAATTCCCATCGGGCGGTGGCTGCGCGCTCAGGCCCGCCCGTCCGATACCATGATGCTGGAACCTATCGGCTACATCGGCTATTACAGCGGCCTGCGCGTCCTGGACGTTATCGGGCTGGTGTCGCCGGAAGTCCTGTTCGCGTACCAGCCGGAAGTCGCTTCGCCGGAACACGTTCTTTGGACGCGCTTTCAGCCGGAATGGGTTCTGCTGCGGGCGGGCGAATGGCAGGCGCTGACGGCCTACGAAGCCGGTTTGCCCGAAGCCAGCCGCCTGACCGCGCGTTATGCCGAAGTCAGGACGTGGGACAATCCGGGCGGCGGCATAGCGTTTCGCCTGTTTCGCCGCCGTATGTGAAGCGCCATCAAGCGCCCCTTATTCAGTGTGTTCCGTCGCCTTTTCGGTATCAGGCAGGAGGCCATGTTCGCGCATATAGTCCGTGATGTGAGCGGCAAAATCAGCGGCTTCATCTTCCTCGATGATTTCATGCGGCACCGAAATTTTGTTCAGCAAATCCTTTGCACGATTGTAGCGCGCACGATAGGCTTCATTTTGCGGCGCGCCGAGCAACAGGTACATCTTCGCCAGATCAGGATGTTCCGCAAGCGCGACACCGTTACCCAACCAGTCCACCGCCTTCTTCTGGATGGTTCCCGCGTCCGCGTAGTCCATAGACACGGGTTCCAAAATATGCCACTTTCCGTTTTTGAAAGTGTGAGGGAAGGTAGCCTCGAATTCGTTAGTCTCGAACGTTTTTTCTTTCAACTGCCGTCTGACTTCGGCAGGCAGACGGCGCTGATAAACCGACCAAACTTCTTCGTCATTGCGCCGGGTTTTCGACTCCCGCTTGTATTGGGACGCGACCATACGCTCAAAAATAATTTCGAGTTCGATGGCGGGATCATCGGTAATGCCCGCCAGCAATGGCCCTGGCTGAAAACTGCCCCCAGTATCGGGGAAAACCAGACGGGTCACAGCGTCCAGACTCCGGGGTGGCTCGTATAAACCGAGGCTGGGCTGCGCCTCCTCCGCCACGTGCCGCAATACGACCTCCATGCGGCTCATGTAACGGCGGAAGTTTTCGCCGTCAAAATTGACAAATGTACCGGAAAGCCGACTATACAACGGCTCAAATTTGAAGCCCAGATAGTTGTCGGCTGCGGCGTAGAGCAGCACGCCCACATTCAGCATCTCGCCTACAGCGGGATCGTGAACGTAGCGGATAACACGAAAAGTGTATGCAACCGTGTTCATGCCAGGCTC
>JBBRNU010000337.1:0-5501 GCA_038230115.1 Chthonomonadales bacterium
ATTCTCGCCGCCCGTATGCAGCGCGCCGGGATGATCGCCCGCGACGCCAGCAGCCGCTTCGACCTGCGCTGGGGCGTGCGCTCCACTCTCAATCCCACAACCTTGACCAGCTACGGCCCGGTGCAGGCTTCCATCGAGACCCTGCCCACGCCCTCCGCCTACGCCGTCGCCTGGAGCCTGGAACCAGCCTTCATCGCCGACATCCAAACCGCGCTGGATCAAAACGCTGCAAATACGCTCGATCCCTTGAACCGAAATTACGTCGGGTACGCCGTCAGCCTGACGGACAATGTCAGCAGCCTGTGCAATGCGTACAACCTTGCCGACACGCCCAACGCGAACTGGCCCGCCACGCGCAACCTGCTTACCTTCAAGACGGCCCCGGTCGGCAACCCGAAAATCGCGCAGGGGCGCAGCCTCGCGATTACGCTGTCCGGCTCCGACACGCCGCTCAACGGCGTCTGGGATATCGTTTTGAACGGCGCGATTGTCGCCTCGTCGGGCAACCCCAACGGCTGGGACGTGGAGTACGCGCACTACAGTCCGACCGGCGATTACGGCGGCGTCTGGATCAGCGTTCCCAAAGAAGCGGGCATCGCCGCCAATTACGAGGTTCGCTTCGACCGAATAATCGCCCCCGGCGAGGTCGTTCCGGAAACGCTTGCAACGGCATGGCTCACAATGGGCAGCGAGCAGTTCGACGTAACCCCCTCAGACGGCAGCCGCCTCGCCCCGGTTCTCCTGCCGATCCAGATCAGCGCGGTGTCTGCTGGCGGCAGCGGAAACAACGCCCGACATAATATCAGCGGCGGGCAAAGCGGCTCGCTCGCGCAGGTAACGCTAATGCTGGACGCGCCCGCGCCTTATGGCGGCGCGACCATTCCGCTGTCGAGTTCCGCGCCCGCCCAGTTTGTCACGCCCGCCTTTGTCACGATTACAGCGGGCCGAACTTCCACGGCGTTCAGCGCGGTGGTTTATGGAAATTCGGCCCCGATGGTGGCGACGCTGACCGCCTCTTACAACGGCTTTCGGCAGGCGAACTGGATCGTGTATAACGGGCTGGGCGGACTGCCCAACGCGCCGCTTCTCAAGGCGACGGGCGGCGAGAGCCAGATCAAGTTGACCTGGACGCAGGTTTCCAGCGCGACCGCCTACAACGTCAAGCGCTCGCTTACCAAAGGCGGGCCTTACGCGCTGCTATTTGCCGGCCTGCCGCAGAGCGCCACGCCCCAGTTCCTCGACACGCTGGTGACCAACGGCGTGACCTACTATTATGTCGTGACGTCGGTGAACCTATATGGCGAAGGGTCGCCCTCAAACGAGGCGGCGGCGATTCCCCAGACGGGCGTGGTTGCCACGCCCACAATCACGCCGGGCGGCGGCACGTTCACGGGGTCGGTATTGGTGCATCTTTCCGACGCCACGCCCGGAGCGGTCATTCATTACACGCAGGACGGGAGCGACCCGACCGATCATTCGCTCGTCTACAGCGCCCCCTTCGTCCTGACGAATTACAACAACGCTACCCTTTACACGTCTATCAAAGCGCAGGCGTCGAAAAGCGGCTACGCGTCCAGCGCCATTGCGAGGGCCGACTTTGTCATAAAGGCCTCCAGTTCGGCGACGCCGTTAAACTGCAATAGCGGCTCAACGAGCGGCAATCTCACCAATGGTTCCGGCGCTTCCATCGTGCGCGGGCCGGGCTTTTACGCCGACCATTACATCATCAATGCCGGCGTGGGGCAGACGATTACGCTGACGGTCACGTCGGACGCGCCTTCTCCGTTCGATACCTACGTGTATTTGTTCGATCCGTCCGGGCGACTGGTCGCCGAAAACGACGAGGGCGGCATCGTCGGACACACCTACAGTTCGCAGGTCTCTTATACCGTCCCAGCGAACGCCGACGGAAAATACACGCTGGAGATCACGTCCTATTCGCCCAACGCCACGGGGAATTACAGCGTGGCGCTGAACTGCGTAAGCGCGTCGCAGATGATTGACGTTTTCTTTGGCGGCATGTCCATTCCCAATGGCGGTATGGCTGATTTCGGCCCCGCCACTCTGGAAACGCCGGTTCTTAGGACGCTGACGGTGAAGAACAAAGCGGCGACAGGGGGCCAGAGCTTGGTCGTCCGCGCGCTGACGCTTTCCGCCGCCGATCTCGGCAAACCAGCCTTTGTTCTCGTACCGCCCATCGTCCTCCCGGTCACGCTAGCTCCGAACCAGACACAGGATTTCACCCTCAAGTACAACGCGCCGCCGGGGAAGAGCTTGGAGACGCTGACCATCGCCAACAGCGACCCCGCCGTCAACGGCGCGTACACCGTCAATCTGACGGGGACGCCAACCGGCGCGACCATCGCCTGCGGCGGCGAGGTAGACGGTCTCCTGGCGCCGACCGATAATGTCTCCGCCCTGCGGCCCGACTGCCGCCAGCAGCGCTACAGCTTCACGGGCGTCGCCGGGCAGACGGTCACGATTTCGCTGAACTCCGACGATTTCGATACGTACCTCTATTTGCTCTCGCCTTCGGGCGCGGTCGTGGCGCAAAACGACAACGCCAACCAGTCCAGCAACGCGCAGATCACTTACATGATCCCTGCCGGGCAGGGTGGAACATACACCATCGAGGTCACGTCCTACGTTCCCGGCGCGGTCGGGAATTTCGCGCTGACGATGACGTGCGCGATGGGAGCGCCCCTGTCCGTGAGCGTGGATGGCGTGAATGTTCCGCCGGGCGGAACCGTATCTTACGGCACGCCTCTCCTGAACACATCGGTCACGAAAACGTTTACGGTCACGAATACCGGCGCGGCGACGCTGAACATCACCGGCCTCGCCTGGGACGCAAACTACTCGCTGACGCGCCCGCCCGCCACCCTGCTTGCGCCCAACGCCGCCACGTCCTTCGACCTGCGCTTCGACGCGTCCACGAATGGGCCGCGAATCAACCAGCTGACAATCAGCAATGATTCAACGTTAAACCCCTTCACTATCAACCTGACGGCCAACGTCGGCGGCATCACGCCGACGAGCCTGACGCTCAACCCGGCGACAGTCACGACAGGCGGCGTGACGACCGCGACGGTGACGCTGAACGCGCCCGCCCCGACGAATGGGGCGCCCGTCAGTATCACGTCGAGCGATACGCTAATCGCCGCCGGCGCTACGCTGACCGTGCCTGCCGGAAAAACCTCGGCCTCGACAACGCTGACGGCGGGCAGTAAAGTCGGCGCGGCTACCCTTACAGCGCAATACGGCGGCAGCGCGTCCGCCACGTTGATCGTCACGGCAGGCCCGCCGACCGTCTCTATTCAATCGCCGGTCAACAACGCGAACTTCAACCTGAACGCGGCGGTTTCGCTGACAGCGTCGGTGAACGCGACGCTTCCGGCAAGCGTCCTGCAGGTCGAGTACTTCCAAAACGGCGTCAGCATCGGGACGTCCACGACTGGCTCGACATATGCGCGCACGTGGACGCCGCCGCACACCGGTTCTTACGCCCTCACTGCGGTCGCGACCGACAGCGCCATGCGAACCGGCAAGTCCACGCCGGTGACCATCACCGTCACCAACACGGTCAATACGCCCGTCATCGCCCCATCTTCGGGAAGTCCCAGCGACACTGCGCCGATCTCGGTCAGCATCACCGATGCTACACTCGGCGCAGTCATTTACTACACGCTGGACGGCAGCCCTCCGAATTCGGGATCGCAGCGCTACAGCGCCCCGTTCCCGCTGACGCGAGCCGCGACCGTGACGGCCAGGGCATATCATCTTTCGGACCCATTCAGCGCCTCCGTCGCCGTAAACTATTCCGGCGCTTCCACGATGCCAGCGGCCGTCATCACGTCGCCGGGCGACGGCAGCGTACTGACCAGCCCGATGGCGGTCAAGGGAACGGTTCAGGGAACGGCATGGACGCTGGCGTATCAACCCGTCGGCGGCGGCGCGCAGGATTGGGTCACGCTCGCGACAGGAACCAACCAGGCGCTGACGGAGACCACGCTCGGCGTCTTCGACCCGACCTTGCTGCTGAACGGCCAGTACGCCATTCGCCTGACCGCATTCGGAACGGGCGGGCCGCTCTATTCCGAGGTCACGGTTATCGTGCAGGGCAATCTCAAGGTCGGCAACTTCAGCCTGTCTTACGTGGACTTGACGATCCCGGTGATGGGCCTTCCAATCCAGGTGATCCGCACTTATGACAGCCGTGACAAGCAGATGGAGGATTTCGGGGTCGGCTGGACGCTCAGTCTGACGAACGCGCGCCTGCAAAAGAACCGCGCCATCGGGCAGTACTGGCAGAAGAACAGCGCGGGCGGCGGTTTCTCCGTCTGGTTTACGCAGGTCAAGCCCCACCTGATTTCGATCACCCTGCCCGACGGCAAAGTCTACAACTTCACGCCCGTCGTCTACCCGGATGCGCCCATTGGAGCCAGCGCGTACGGCGAGGTGGGCTTCCTGCCTCTGCCCGGCACGAAGGGAACGCTGCAATCGGCGGAGGACAACAACACCGTGATCCTCAGCGGGGGAAATACCGGCTCCGGCGACAACCCATTTGTTCTCAATGATGTCAACACCGGCGTCGGCTATGACTGCAACAAGTATTTGCTGACGACGCGCGACGGACGCCAGTTCTACTTCGACATGGCTCCCGCCGACGGCGGACGCACGGGCCTGCGCCAGATCACCGACCGCAACGGCAACTACGTCGCCTTCGGCCTCAACAGCATTGACGCCTCGAACGGGCAGAGCGTCACGTTCACGCGAGCCAACGGCTTCCTCACGTCCATCGCCGACCCCAACGGCAAGACGCTGCGCTACACGCAGGGCGGCAATGGCGACCTGAGCGCCTTCACCGACCGCGCCGGCAACGCCACGACCTTCGATTACGACCAACGGCACAACCTGCTCGCCATCCACGACGCGCGGGGCAAGACGCCCCTCGCCAATCTCTACACCGACAACGGACGCCTCGCCAGCAGCACGGACGCCAACGGCAAGATCATCACGTACACGCATGGGATTGATGTTGGTAATCCAGGCGTGGAAACCGTCCTCGACCGCAACAATGTGGCGACGACGCTGACCTACGACAGCTGGGGCAACGTCACGCAGAAGATCGTTGATCCGGGAGGCTTGGGACTCACAACGTCGGCCACCTATGCGCCCGGCGACGCCGACAATCCCGACAAGCCCCTCAGCGTCACCGATGGTCTCAACCACGCCACGACCTTCCAGTACAGCAAAGACGGCGACCTGCTGGCGACCACCGACCCGCTTTTGCACACGACGACCTACACCTACGACGGCTTCGGCCAGGTCAAGACCGTCACCGACGCCACGCTCAAAATGACGGTTCGCAACGACTACGACGCGCTGGGCAACCTGACGGCCACAAAGGACGCGCTGGGGCAGACGACGAGTTTTGTTTACAACGCGATGGGCATGGTCACCGCCAGCACGGACGCGCAAGGGCAGACGACGACTTACCA